>CAJUOQ010000004.1 GCA_910588235.1 uncultured Atopostipes sp.
TAAAAGTGCCGAAACTTATCTGGCAATAATCGCCTAATCTAATTTAGCATTAACACTATGAAGAAAGCTCATTACTTATTATTTTAAATAGAAGTGTATTTATTTTTGAAAAAGTGATATAACTTGCATTTTCTATATAATCATCTATAATCTTCTACACAACTCACATTATTTCTTCATTTTTTCAACCAATTCTTCTCATTTGATGACGCCATTCACGTCGATTTTCTTTTAAAATACGGTAATACCTGATATACTAGACATATAGTCAAGAATAGTCAGACTTTATATATTGAATCTTGTATGAACAGGAGGAAACTGAAAAACTTGAACACTTCAACAGAAGTCTGTAGGATAGAAAATACTATTTGAAAAATTTAATGTTCATTTTTCAGTATGACAAATGAAAAATAGAAATATGTCTGATATGATTGAAGAATACTTGAAAAAAGCAATTAACGAAAGTGGAAGAGTTGAAATTAGACGCAGTGAGTTAGCTAATTTGTTTGACTGTGTTCCTTCACAAATTAATTATGTAATCAATACACGTTTTACTATCCAACATGGATATGCAGTTGAAAGTAAGCGTGGCGGTGGAGGCTATATTCGGATTATAAAAATGCAAGTAAAGAGTAATACAGAAATGCTGGAACGGATGAGCCAACTCATTGGCGACCAAATTTCTGAAAAAGAAGCTGAAATTATGATTCAGACGTTGTATGAGAATGAATTTATGACTCGTAGAGAAGCGCAAATTATGCTGGCTGCCATTGATCAAAATAATTTTAGTGGTAGTCAATTAATCGACAAAAAAATTCGTGCAAATATACTATTATCAATGATAAGATTATTAATCTTAAAAAACACCTGAAAGGCGGATAATAATAATGAGAGAAGTATTCACTAACCGAGCAAAGAAAGCATTGCAAAATGCACAAGATGAAGCGAAATTGCTCCGCCATCGTACTGTAGGAACGGAACATTTATTATTAGGTCTAGTCTTGGAAGAGGATGGAATTGCTGGAAATACATTGCGAGAAGCTACTTTGACAGCTGAAGATGTACGTGATGAAATTGAGCATTTAATCGATTATGGACCATTGACAGATAATAACGAGCAAGATTTAGGAGATGTTGTTCTTCCTTATTCTCCACGAGCTCGTCAAATTATGTCTTATGCAGCCGATGAAGCACGCAGACTAAATAGTCCTTTAATTGGTACTGAACATCTACTTTTAGGACTCTTACGGGATGAAAATATTTTATCCTCTCAAATTATGAAGAATTTAAACTTAAGTTTGTCAAAAGTACGACAAACGATTTCGAAAAAATTAGGTGTTAGCTTAAAACCAAATGCTAGAAGAAATACACAAAACCAAACAGCTGGTAAAGCACCTAATAAATCAAAAACACCAACGCTAGATTCTTTAGCACGTGACTTAACGAAAATAGCACGTGAAGATAAACTAGATCCGATTGTTGGTCGTGAAAATGAAGTACGACGTATCACTCAAATTTTGAGTCGTCGAACCAAAAATAACCCAGTGCTAGTAGGGGAGCCTGGAGTCGGAAAAACGGCTATAGCAGAAGGGTTAGCTCAAAAAATTATTAGTGGACAAGTTCCACCAACTTTAATTAATAAGCGTTTAATGGCCTTAGATATGGGTTCACTTGTTGCGGGTACGAAATACCGTGGTGAATTCGAAGAACGCATGAAAAAAATTATCGATGAAATTTATGAGGACGGCAATGTTATTCTATTTGTCGATGAACTTCATACATTAATCGGTGCTGGAGGAGCAGAAGGTGCTATTGATGCCTCAAACATCCTAAAACCAGCCCTGGCGCGTGGAGAATTACAAACTATTGGTGCGACAACTTCTGATGAGTATCAGAAATATATAGAAAAGGATGCTGCTTTAGAACGTCGTTTTGCATCTGTATTAGTTAATGCACCAACGAATGAAGAAACAGTGGCTATTTTACATGGTCTAAAAGAACGTTATGAAGATCATCATAATGTTGAAATTTCTGACGATGCCATTAAATCTGCAGTCACTTATTCTTCTCGTTATATTCAAGACCGTGAGTTACCAGATAAAGCCATTGATTTAATGGATGAAGCCTCTGCGAAAGTCCGTTTAGATTTAAGCGATGGTGAATCTCCTTATAAGAAAGAAATGGATGAATTATCTGAACTCATTCGAGAAAAAGAACAAGCGATTACGGACCAAAACTTTGAAGCAGCAGCAAAAATCCGTCAAAAAGAAATTGATCAAACAGATAAAATTGAACATTTAATGGAAAATACTACTGAAGAAAGACCGGTTGTTGAAGGTCAAGCGATTGCAGAAGTTGTAGGACAATGGACAGGGATTCCCGTTCATGATCTTCAAGAAACTGAAAGTGTTCGTTTGATGAATCTAGAACAATCACTCCATGAACGTGTGATTGGCCAAGATGAAGCAGTGACAGCTATTTCGAAGGCTGTTCGTCGAGCTCGAAGTGGGATTAAAGATCCAAACCGTCCAATTGGCTCCTTTATGTTCTTAGGACCAACAGGCGTTGGGAAAACTGAATTAGCTAAATCCCTGGCAGAAGTGATGTTTGGTTCAGAGAATGACCTTATTCGAATCGATATGTCTGAGTATATGGAAAAATATGCGACAAGTCGTCTAGTCGGTTCTCCTCCAGGATATGTTGGTTATGATGAAGGGGGACAATTAACCGAAAAAATCCGTCAAAAACCATATTCAGTCGTGCTCCTTGATGAAATTGAAAAAGCACATCCTGATGTCTTTAACATTTTATTGCAAGTGTTAGATGATGGTATTTTAACAGACGGAAAAGGTCGTCAAGTGGACTTTAAAAACACGATTATCATCATGAGCTCTAACTTAGGCGCGACAGCACTACGTGATGAAAAAGAAGTAGGTTTCGGTGCTGCGGAGCGAAAATTTGACCATGATTCAATGGAATCAAAAATTCGTGAAGAAATGAAAGATTACTTCCGACCTGAATTCTTAAACCGTATCGATGAAGCAATTGTGTTCCATGCACTTGATCGAGAGCATCTACAAGAAATCGTTAAATTATTAACCAATGATTTAATTGAACAACTTGCAGAACAAGACATCGAATTACGTATTACTTCCGCTGCTTTAGATATTATCGCAGATGAAGGATACGATCCAGAATATGGAGCGCGTCCACTCAGTCGAGCGATCCAAACGAATGTGGAAGATATGTTAAGTGATGAAATTATCTCCGGTGGTATTAAAGCTGGCGATAAAGTAACGGTCGGTGGCTCACAAGGAAAATTAACCTTAAGACACCGCGGAAACTCAAACACAGAAGATGAAGAAAAAGCTACTGTAACTTCATAAAATAGAAGATTAGATAAACCCGTTATTCTAAGTGGATAACGGGTTTTTTTGGTGGGTTAGTCATTTGTACCGCTCATCAAGGTATTTATTATAATAAAAGTTTTTATGCAAGATTGAACAATTATTGGCAGAATCACTAAGAAATATATAGCGTTATTGAACATTTAGTCGTCCGACTAAATGATTCTGCTTTTATGATCAACTATGTTTATGGTAAAATTTGAAGGAATTATGAATATGTTTTGTCAGTGAGGTGAATTTGTGTATACTCAAGAAGAAAAAGAGTTTTTTATGAAAGAAGCTCTGAAAGAAGCTGAAAAAGCAAAAGAAATAGCAGAAGTCCCGATTGGAGCAGTGGTCGTGAAAGATGGTCAAGTGATCGCACGGGGATATAATCAGAGAGAAACAACCAACCGAGCCATTACACATGCAGAGATTTTAGCGATCGATGAGGCAAATAAAGCATTGGATAATTGGCGCTTGGAAGATTGTGCTTTATTCGTTACTGTAGAACCTTGTGTAATGTGTAGTGGAGCGATTGTTTTGTCGCGGATTCCTTATGTCTATTATGGAGCTTCCGATTATAAGGGAGGGACTGCGGGTACATTAATGAACTTATTAGAAGAAGAAAAGTTCAACCACCAAGCAAAGGTAGAAGCAGGCGTCTTACAAGCAGAGTGTAGTGAAATGTTGACCTCGTTTTTTAGAGCATTACGATCAAAAAAGAAAGGAATCAAATAAGATGAGTCATTTATATCAGTATCAAGTGCGAACGAGTAGTAAACAAGAATTTGTAAATATTGATGAGCACATACAGGATGCGCTATCTAAAAGCCAGGTCCAAAATGGGCTTCTAGTCGTTTATTGTCCACATACAACAGCTGGCATTACGATCAATGAGAATGCCGATCCAGATGTGAAGACAGATTTAGAATTAGGCTTAAATAAAACTTTTCCAAATGATACAGAATATGTTCATATGGAAGGTAACTCAGATGGTCATATGAAATCTTCAGTGATTGGAGCTAGCGAGACGCTTATTATCGAAGCAGGACAACCTATTTTTGGTACTTGGCAGAGTGTATATTTTGCTGAATTTGATGGACCAAGAGCAAGAAATGTTTTTATAAAAATTATTGAAGGTTAATTTATTGTAGAGGAAGTGGAAAGATGCTAGAAGTGCGAGATTTATCGAAGTCGTTCGGCTCGCTGAAAGCCGTGGATGACGTAAACTTTACGATTGGTCAAGGACAAATTATGGGATTAATCGGGCAAAACGGATCCGGGAAAACGACGACCTTTCGAATCATTTTGAAATTACTGACCCAAAATAGTGGGACCGTCCGTTGGAAAGGAAAACCTTTTTCAAAAGAATTTTTTAACCATGTAGGCTATCTGCCGGAAGAACGTGGACTGAATCAGAAAATGACGGTCGAACATCAGATTTTATACTTTGCACAACTCCGAGGGAAGAAAAAGGCAGAAATTGAACCACTGATCGATGACTGGTTAGATGAATTTAAAGTTATTGGTGCAAGAAAAGATAAAATCAAGTCGCTTTCAAAAGGGAATCAACAAAAGGTGCAATTGATCTGTACCCTGATTCATGAACCGGACTTAATTATTTTGGATGAACCTTTTAGTGGTTTAGATCCTGTGAATGCAGAACTGTTAGAAGCAGGAATACGTCGAGCAAAAGAACGCGGTGCTAGTATCATCTTCTCAAGTCATAATATGAATAATGTGGAAGAACTCTGTGACAATATGGTTATGTTGAAAAATGGTCGGCAAGTGCTATATGGAACCATCCACGAAATTCGAGAAAGTTTTGGGCGTACTCGTTTATTTTTAGAATCGCCATTATCGAAAGCGGAACTAGAGACTATAGAAGGTGTGAAACAAGTAAAAGCAGTAAACGATGCTACTTATTATCTTGAACTAGAAAATGCAGAGGTTGGTCGTCAGATATTTGACTTAGCAACACGTGACGGGTATATTCCAACGTTTAGTCAACAACCGCCGACCTTGGAAGAAATTTTCAAACAGATTGCAGGTGAAAACAATGAATAAATTAGGTATTTTTATAAAAGATACATTTTTAAAAATTACTAAATCTGTCAGTTTTATCTCAATGTTACTCAGCCCGTTGGTTATTATTGCTGTTATTGTAGGTATTGGTTATTTTGCGGGATCAACACTAGCTGATACAGCGGATGTCGATGTCGCTATCATTAGCGAAGATTCTACAATAATGCAGATTATTGAAGAAAGTGATGAGTCGATAAATGTTGTCGATTCAATTACGACAGAGGAAGCTGCTCGTGAAGAATTAGCTGATGAAGCCATTGACGGTTATTTGGTCGCTAACTGGGAAGGGGACAGCTTAGAGGCTACAGTCACTCATGGTAGTGATTTAGATAACCATCTTCCATTGATGGAACAAGCTTTATCCAGTAGACAAACTATGCTGCGAGCTCAAGAGCTGGGGATCAATCCTGAACAAATTCAAAGTTTAAATGAGCCTGTAAACGTTGAAAACCATATTGTTTCTATTGACGATGGAGAAATCGTTGAAGAAGATGGTATCGCTAATGCGATTGAAGTAGGCAGTGCTTATTTTATTAATATTGTCATTATGATGTTCATTATGTTTTACGCGGCAACAGTGATTGAAGAAGTAGCTAGTGAAAAAGGGACTCGTATGATGGAAGTTATTTTATCAAGTACAACCGCCACTACACACTTTTTCGGAAAAATAATTGGAGTATTTTTAGTAATGGTTGTTCATATTTTATTCTATGTAATCCTTGGTGTGGGCGCATTTATGTATTTCAAAGATCATGAATTTGTCACTTCACTGGTGGGCGATTTAGATGTAGGATCGATTATTGCTGATTTCTTAGAATTCTCCTCTGTTTTCTTAATCGTTGGAGTCGTAATGTTTATGTTTATTGCTGCTTTCTTAGGCTCTTTAATTACAAAAACGGAAGATATCAACCGAGCAGCCACTCCTTTAAGCCTCATTGTGGTTTTAGGATTCTATATTGGCTTATTCGCTATGGCTCAACCAGAGAATATTGTGGTAGTTGTTTCTTCCTTTATTCCACTTTTAACGCCTTTTGTGATGCCTTTTCGAATCGCAACAAACACTGTTTCCAATTTCCATGTTTGGCTTTCAATCGGAGGTAGTGTCTTATTTACAGTTATCCTTGCTTATGTTTCTCTAATTTTCTATCGCGCAAATGTCCTTATTTATTCAGATACCAATTTTGTTAATACATTGAAACAATCTTGGGCACTTGTCCGTAGTGAGAATAAAGCTTCTCTTTAATTTCAAAAACACACTAAAGTCTTGTTCGTAAAACTAAACGAACAAGGCTTTTTCATTTATAATGAAACTAACAAGCCATGAAGGAGGCTAATTTTGAAAGACACTCTATTTCAACACAGTACGATCGGTGCATTAATGGGCGGTATGTTTGACGGAACACTTGCGCTCAACGAAGTTTTGACAACGAACAGGACGATGGGGATCGGCACATTGGATGGTTTAAATGGCGAGTTAATTATTGTGGATGGCACGCCTTTTCAAGTAAAGGTAGACGGGACAGTTCACGAAGTTGACAAAAGAACAAAAACGCCATATGTAGCCGTGACAAATTTTGAAAAAGAAGGGGAGGTCGCAGTAACAGAAACACTTTCCAGTAATCAATTCAAAGAAAAACTGAAACAAGCATTTTCCAGTGTAAATACTTTTCAAGCCGTAAAAGTAAAAGGAACTTTTCAGAAAATGCATTGTCGCTCAGTTGAAAAACAAGAAAAACCTTATCCAAGATTAGTAGACGCGGCCAAAGATCAGGTAGAGTTTACTCGTGAAACGGTAGAGGGAGTGTTACTTGGTTTTTATACTCCAGAAATTTTTGGTTCTATCGCTGTCCCTGAATTTCATCTGCATTTTTTAAGTGATGAGCACGATTTTGGCGGACATGTCTTAGATTTTACGCTTGAAAAAGGAAGGGTCGAATGGCAAACGATGGAAACTTTAGAACAACATTTCCCCATAAAGAATAATGATTTTATGGAAGCAACGATTGATTATGAAAATTTAGCAGAAGATATTGAGGAAGCTGAATAAAAGAGAAGAGCATCGAAGTTTTTTGAACTTCGATGCTCTTTGCTTCATATTAGAAAAGAACAAGAAAAAGTGTGGATCATTTATCAGAAATTAGAGGAATGACAAATAGAATAGACTTTTATTTTATATTGTGATATTATGAACATGACTTATTGTGATTTAAATAACAATTAGATTTGAGGAGAGTATTATGACAAAAATGAAAGCAATTATTTCTACATCTGATCGTCAAGCGGATATAGTAGAAAGAAAACTTCGTCCCTTAAAGCCAGGCGAAGCCTTATTAAAAATGATATGTTGTGGTGTTTGTCATACAGATTTGCATGTTAAAAATGCAGATTTTGGGGACGTTTCAGGTACAATTCTTGGACATGAAGGAATTGGCGAAGTTGTTGAGATAGCAGAAGATGTAACGAGCTTAGCCATTGGAGATCGTGCAAGTGTTGCATGGTTTTTTGAAGGCTGTGGACATTGTGAATATTGCACGACGGGTCGTGAAACTCTCTGCCGAGAAGTAAGAAATGCAGGTTATACTGTAGACGGTGGTATGGCAGAATACTGTATTGTTACTGCAGACTATTCAGTAAAAGTTCCAGAAAACCTTCCTTCTGATGAAGCTAGTTCAATTACTTGTGCTGGAGTGACTACTTATAAAGCCATTAAGGAAGCTAGATTAACTCCAGGAGATTGGTTGTTAATATCTGGTTTAGGAGGTTTAGGAAATTTAGCCCTTCAATACGCTAAAAATGTATTCAATTTAAAGGTAATTGCTGTGGATGTGAATGATGGCCAATTAGAATTTTCAAAGAAATATGGAGCAGATATTTTAATTAATCCATTGGAAGAAGATGTCGGCACAGTTGTTCAAGAAAAAACTGGTGGTGCTCATGCGGCAGTAGTTACTGCGGTAGCGAAATCAGCTTTTAATCAATCAGTAGATGCAGTTCGCGCAGGAGGACGTGTCGTTGCTGTTGGACTACCTACTGAATCTATGGACTTATCAATTCCTCGATTAGTACTGGATGGGATCGAAGTAATCGGTTCTTTAGTTGGTACACGTAAAGATTTAGCAGAAGCATTCCAAGCAGGAGCAGAAAGAAAAGTGGTTCCACAATGTGAAATGCGACCAATGGAAGATATTAACAACATATTTCAAGAAATGGAAGATGGCACAATTCGTGGAAGAATGGTCATTGATTTTCAAAACTAATTTTTCCAAAATAAAAGGGAGACAGAAATTTATCTGTCTCCCTTTTATATATGTGATTATGAAGTGTAGTCGTCGAAATAACCTTGGATGTAAACAAATGGTGTGCCTTTGTCGCCACTGCCAGAGGTTAAATCAGCTAAGGAACCAATTAAGTCTGTCAATTGACGAGGCGTTGTTCCAAGAGAAGCTTTCGCGTCTTTTTCTTGCTCAGCTTTCTGTTCAATCGATTCTCGAATGGCCGCTTGTAATTCTTCGCCACTTAATTCTGAATGGTCATTGTCAGCAAGGTATTTCAATTTTACTTCGTTTGGTGTTCCGGTAAGTCCAGAAGTAAAACCAGGGGACACAACCGGATCTGCTAATTCCCAAATTTCTCCAACGGGGTCTTTAAAAGCACCATCGCCATAAACCATTGCTTCAATCGTCTTTCCAGTTTCTTCTTTTATTTTATGTTGGATTGCTTCGACAATCTCAAAAGAATCAGATGGGAATAACTTCACGCTCTCATCTGTTGAATTATTTGCACCTAAAAGTCCGAATTCAGCATTGTAACCACCGTCTTCTTTGACAGGTTCTGTTAAGATATCACCCAGATCAAATACTTTCTTCGCTCCTGCGTCTTTTAAGATACGACGAGTGCGCTCGCGACTATGTACATCAGAAACAATCACAGAATCTGTGTACTCTAAAATAGACGTAGGATCATTTGAGAAGATAATTTTACACGGGGTCTCTTCGTCCGCTACGATTTGTTTGTATAAATCAACATAATCCACACCGGTAAACGGATGAGCTGTTTTTCCAAAGTGCTGTTCAAACTCTTCTTCTGTTAATGTATCGCTCCACGGGTTAATTCCAGCTTCATCGAGTTGGTCAAGTGAAATTAAATGGTTTCCCACTTCATCCGCTGGATAACTTAGTTGAATCACAACTTCTTTAGCGCCTCGTGCAAATCCTTTTAATAAATTCATAAAACGATTGCGACTAAGGATCGGGAATAACACCCCCACTGTTTGTTCGCCAAATTTGTGGTGAACATCTGTTGCAATATCGTCAATCTCTGCATAATTTCCTTGAGCTCTAGCGACAATTGATTCCGTTAAAGCAATAATATCTTGATCTTGGACTTGGAAACCTTCTGCTTCAGCAGCTCCCAAAATCGTATCCACAACCACTTGGACGATATCATCGCCTTCTTTAATAATAGGTGCACGTAAACCACGCGCGACCGTACCTATCGTTCTTTTCATCAAAACACTCCCTACATCTTTTGTAAACTCATTATACTAGTAAAAGCGAAGGACTGAAAGTTCTGATTATTTGTATTTTATTTCACAAATAATAATGATAAATCATTTAAATTGATGTAAAATGAAGTCAAAGGGAAGTTGAGGAGGAATCAAGATGAAGATCATTGATGGGAATAAGACGGTGTATGAATTAGTTAAAGAAGATCCAGCATTAAAAGAAGTATTAGTCAGCTTAGGTTTTACGCCTCTAAACAACGATAAAATGTTAAATACCGTTGGCCGGATGATGTCTTTGAAAAATGGCGCCAAGCAAATTCAGTTAGATCAAGAGAACTTAAGTGAAGGATTAGAAAAAGCAGGCTTCAAGCTTTTAGAATAAGGAGGAAGAAACGTGCAAGACCGTGCGGAACAGACAAAAAAACGGCAAGAAAAACTAAAAGAACTGATTTTACGACTACATCATGATGAAAGCGAAGAAACCATCAAGGAAGAATTTGCCGAGCATTTTCAAAGTATCAGCCCCTTAGAAATTTCGGTGATGGAGCGAAAATTGATGAAGGAAGAAGGCTTAAGTGCCCAAGAGATTATGCGGCTTTGCAATGTTCATGTGGCGGTAATGGCGGATTATGTCGAAGATCCGGACAATATCCCTGATGACTTTCAAAAGCCTGGTCATCCGGTTCACGTATTGAAAGAAGAAAATTTAGCCTTAGAAGCGGCTTTGATGCGGATTCGTAACTTACTGGAAGTTTATGTCGAAGAGCCGGACACTGAAATTCAAAAAGGACTGATCCAACAAATAGACCTGCTGTGGGATTTTGATAAGCACTATACGCGCAAGGAAACTTCTTTCTTTCCTATCATGGAAAAGTACGGGAACACCGCACCTCCGCAAGTCATGTGGGGGGTAGATGATGAAATTCGAGAACAATATAAAGCTTTTAAAACGACGTTTGAAGCCGGAGAGATCGAGAATTTACTCTCCATTTTTTCAGAGTTTGAATACGAAATGCAAGAAATGTTTGTGAAAGAAGAAAATATTTTGTTGCCGATGGTCACCGAAATATTTACGGAAGAAGATTGGATCGCAATTGCCGATGAAATGGATGAAATTGGCTATTGTATCGTTAAACCTTTCAGCCCATGGCAACCCAAACGAACACAGAATAAAAAGGGAGAGAAGGAAGAAATTGTGAATTTAAAGGAGCGTCTGCCGCTTGGAACGGGCTCATTAAGCTTAAAGGAATTAAATATTATTTTAGATTTGCTGCCGCTTGAATTAACTTTTGTGGACAAAGAGAACGTTGTCCAATATTATAATAATAACCCTGGCGAGAAGTTACTCCCACGAACACCGTCAGCTATTGGACGAGATGTAATGCATGCGCATCCACCAAAGTCGCAAGATATTGTTACGCAATTGATCCAAGATTTGCGTGATGGTACTAAAGATATCCAAGATGCTTGGTACCAAAAAGGCGAAACGCTTATCTACATTACGTATGTGGCTGTTCGTGATGAAGCAGGGGAGTTTCTAGGTATTTTAGAATATGTCCAAGATATTACCGAGCTCTCGCAAATTGAAGGGGAAAATCGGAATGTAAACGATTAAAGAAGAACTTAATGGAAGGCGTTGGTTTAGATGGACAACTTGAATCTCTTTTTGGCGGTGAATGCAGTGCTTGAAACGGAACGATTAAAATTAAGACCAGTGACGCTTGCGGATGCTGAAGATATGTATGAATATGCTTCAGATGATGAAAATACTTATTATGTCTTTAACACCCACGGGTCGGTGGATGATACGAGGTATTCGATCGCTAATTTTTTTATTGCGAATCCGCTCGGTAAATATGGAATTGAATTAAAAGATAACCAAAAATTAATTGGAACGATTGATCTTCGGGTGAATATGAAGCGGTCGTGCGCGGAAATCGGTTATGTTTTAAATAAAAAGTACTTCAACAAAGGCTACACGACAGAAGCCGCTCAAGAATTACTCAAATTTGCCTTCGAAACTTTAGAATTAGAGAAAGTTTTTGCGACTTGCAATAAAGAAAACAAAGCTTCTGCAGCGGTTATGAAAAAATTAGGGATGACCAAAGAAGCTGACCTGCGCCACCATGAACGTTGGAAAAATGGAGAGTGGATTGATTTATTGCAATACGGTATTTTACGCGATGAATATTTTGGAAAGCCAATCTCTTCATAAAAATCAAGCAAAAATTATAGAAAATAGTGGCTTTTTTATGGACCTTATGCTATACTATGTACTGCCGTAAGGCCACATGACAATGGTGGACATACGAACCGTGTCAGGTCTGGAAGGAAGCAGCACTAAGTACTGCTCCACCATGTGTTATGTGATACATAGAAATTAACCAACCCCTTGAAGCTGAGTCTTTGCACTCGAATGTCTTCAAGGGGTTTTTTGTATGGACTTTAGTAGACGAAACAAAATAGTATTTAAAAAGACAAAAGGGCCTCTCATTTATTTGAGAGCACCTTTTATCTTTTGGTATTTATTCTATTAAAACTCTTGGTATTCAGCAGGGTCTTGGCCTTTATTTCGTCCCTCTTCGCGAGATAATGCGTTAATTTTATCGATTTCTTCAGCTGATAATTCGAAGTCGAAAATATTAAAGTTTTCGGCTTGGCGTCCTGCGTGAGTGGATTTCGGAATAGGCAGGATACCTAATTGAACCTCCCAGCGCAAGACAACTTGTGCGGCTGTTTTTCCATGATTTTGTGCAATTTCAGCAATGACATCCTCATCTAGTGCGCTGTTTGAACGACCAAGAGGGCTCCATGCTTGAGTGATGATTTCTTTAGAAGTATCAAAGGCACGTTGTTTTTCTTGGTTGAAATAGGGATGCAATTCAATTTGATTGATAACAGGTAAGACCCCTGTTTCTTTTTCTAAACGTTCAATATACTCAGGTAAAAAGTTACTGACACCGATTGAACGAACTAATCCAGCTTTTTGTGCATCCACTAAAGCTTGCCAAGCTTCGACGTACTGATCTTCTTTTGGATTGGGCCAATGAATTAAGTATAAATCGATATAGTCTAAACCGGTTCTTAAAACAGATTCTTCAATCGTTTGCATAGCTGCTTCATATTCATGATAGCGGCCGGGTAATTTAGAAGTCACAGTAATTTGGTCACGAGGTACGCTACTATTTCTCACCGCTCGTCCTACAGTACCTTCGTTTTCATAATTATAAGCCGAATCGAGTAAACGAAAGCCATTGTTTAAAGCCATTTCGATTCTGCGGGCTCCGTCATTTCCTTTTAAACCAACGGTCCCAAAACCGACTTTAGGAATTTTAAAACCATCTGCTAAAATATATTCTTCCATGTTAACGCCTCCTTATAGTTAAAATCAGTATATCAGAAAAGAATCGCTTCTTGGATGTAGAAAATTTAGTACCAAATAAAAAAGATAAAAGGAGTGATTTGTTTCGCTCACTACTTTTATCTTCTAGTTTATTTAATTCATGAAACTTTTTTAAAACTCTTCATGTTTTTCTGGATCTAAATCGTTGTTTCGACCCTCTGCACGAGTCAATGCGTTAATGCTTTCCATTTCATCTTGGGATAATTCAAAGTCAAAAATATTCAAGTTTTCAAATTGGCGTCCTGCATGACTTGATTTAGGAATAGGTAAAACGCCGAGTTGGATTTCCCAACGTAAAACAACTTGAGCCGCTGTTTTCCCATATTTATCTGCAATTTCAGTAATGACTTTTTCATCGAGCGTCTCGTTTTTCTGACCGACTGGCCCCCAAGCTTGAGTGATGATGCCTTTTGAAGTGTCGAACTCTCGCTGTTCTGCTTGGTTAAAGTAGGGATGCAACTCTACTTGGTTAATGACGGGTAAAACGCCCGTTTCTGCTTCTAAGCGCTCAATGTATTCGGGTAAGAAGTTACTGACACCGATTGAACGAACTAATCCAGCTTTTTGTGCGTCCACTAAAGCTTGCCAAGCCTCGACATATTTATCTTCTTTGGGATTTGGCCAATGAATTAAGTATAAATCTAGATAATTTAATCCCGTACGAAGGACAGATTCTTCAATCGCTGCTAGTGCGTCGTCGTATTCATGATGACGTCCAGGCAATTTTGAAGTGACTGTAATTTGATCACGAGGGATGCCACTATTTCGAATAGCTTTCCCGACAGCCCCTTCGTTTTCATAATTATAAGCTGAATCGATGAGTCGATAGCCGTTATTTAAGGCCATTTCAATTCGTCGCGTTCCATCAAGGCCTTTAAAGCCGGAAGTCCCAAAACCAACTTTTGGGATTTTAAAACCGTCTGCTAAAATATAATGTTCCATGTTAACGCCTCCTATGTAAGTTGACTTCAGTGTAGCAGAAATAAGTGTGAGATGAACGTATAAGCATTTATGCTGATGGATAAAGGGGGCTGATTATGAAATCCATCCAAAAATGCTTCTTCTTCGAATATTTTAAACAAAATATCTTCCGACGAAATGAAAACTAAAAACGTTTCGGAAAAAACGAATGTTGACGAAATGAATGTCCATTTCGCTTCGTTAAAACAGGGTGCCAAAGTAACAAAACCAGGTTTCATTTCGTCGAGAAGCAATTTTATCGAAACGAAAGTCAAAAACGTTTCGCCAAGACACAATATACTCTTATAATTTCAATGCTTCCTCTATAAACAGAAAATAAAAAGGAAGATATGACCATGCGCCATATCTCCCCAATACATTTTTACAGGAAATTTTGATCTTTAGATTTTACTTTAATTTTTTATAGGAATAGAGATTTGATTTCTAGATAATCTTCGACACCGTAAATACCGTTTTCGCGTCCACGACCGGATTCTTTATAACCACCGAAGGGCGCTTTTGCTACTCGGGCACCTTGGTTGACAAAAATATTTCCGGTACGTAATTGGGCAGCTACTTTTTCGGCGTCCTCTTGTGGACCAACGACCGCGCCAGATAAGCCGTACACTACATCATTTGCGAGTTCAACGGCTTCTTCTTCGGTTTGGTAAGTGATGACATTTAATACAGGACCAAAAATTTCTTCTTGGGAAATCGTCATGTCATTATCTGCAATAAAGACTGTGGGCTCAACGTAATAGCCGGTTCGATCGATTTTATTGCCTCCGACCAGTACTTCAGCTCCTTCTTTTTTACCTGTTTCAATATAGTCTAACACCGTTTGTTGCTGATCTTCAGAAACCATCGGGCCTACTGTTGTTTCTCGCTCTGTTGGGTCGCCAATAACGACGGCTTTATCATAATAATCAAGGATCATTTGTTTCGTCTCTTCAAGCTCATCTTCAGGAACTAAAAGACGGGTAAGAGCCGTACAAGTTTGTCCTTGGTTATTCAATACCGTGTCCATAGCTTGTTTGACAGCTGCTTTTAAGTCGCCGCCTTTCAAGTAAACGAGTGGAGATTTTCCACCAAGCTCTAAAACAATTTGTTTAATACCATCTGATGCATTGGCGTACATTTGTTTACCAACGTTCGTGGAGCCGGTAAATGAAATAACATCGACATCTTCGTGTTTTGATAAATAATCACCGGTTGAGCTACCACTACCTGTGACTAAGTTAAACACTCCTTTTGGTAAACCTGCTTGATCAATTAATTTGGCATAGAGCAAAGCAGTTAAAGGGGTATTTGTTGGTGGGTTCACGACCACAGTATTGCCCGCTAAAATAGCAGGAGTAATTTTACGTTGGATTTGGTTAATGGGGTAGTTCCAAGGTGTAATACAAGCAACCACTCCATAACCTTCTTTGATTACTTTAGCCGTATCTTCATAATATTCAAAATCATATTCCTTCACTGCATCAATCGTTGCGCGCATTTCATTTAGTGGTTGAGGAGCTTGGCTTTCTTCTACGTAAGTACGAGCTGACCCTAATTCGGCAACAATTGTATCTGCAATTTCTTGTTGATGTTTTTCAATTTCATCATAAATTTTTTCCATGTATTCGACTCGTTCGTCGACGGAAGTTGCGTTCCAGCTTGGAAAAGCTTCTTTAGCAGCAGCTACTGCTTTATCGACATCTTCTTCTGTTCCAATCGCCACACCATCGAAAACTTCTTCTGTCGCTGGGTTAATAACATCTGAGGTTTCATTTCCTGTTGAATCTGTCCATTGTCCATTGATATAAAGTTGGTGCTGTGACACGAAAATTCCTCCTTTGGTTATTCCTTTTATATTTACAATTTTATTATCTCGGAGAATTTTTTTAAGTGCAATGATTTCGCATAGGAATAGAAGTTTTTTATTTTTGTTTTAACGATTCTTGACGTATCATTGGTGTGTAGAGAACAGAATACGTAGAGGAAGGGTGATGAAATTGTTACCGAGTAAAGATGAGTTTCGCGAAGAATTACCAGAAAATGTTGTTGAAGCGGATTTAGAGGATTTAGGTGCTTATTTTGCGACGTTACAGCGAGAATTGAAAGAGACAGAAAAAAGTATGTTAGTGATTGTAGACGGTTGGGAGTCTTCAGGTAAAGGGCATTTGTTGAAAGAATTAACGCGGCCACTTGATCCCAAGCATTATAAAGTGAGCGTCTTTGAAGAGGCTTCGGAACAGGAAGACGCGCATCCTTATCTTTATCGATTTTTCATGCGAGCGCCTGCTAAAGGACAAATTTCCTTTTTTGATCGTAGTTTTTACTATGACTTACTAGATGATGTGACATTGACGGACGGAGCACTCGAAAGTTTTATTCAGGATATTCACTTTTTAGAAAAAGCGTTAGCGGATGATGATACTTTAATTGTTAAGTTCTTTCTACATCAAACGGAAGCGGAAATGGAAAATAATATTAAAACGTTGGAAAGAGATCCCTATCGGCAAGTCCGTTTGGATGAGAGAGATTATAGACAACTAAATTATTATGACGCCTATTATCAACATTTTTCAGAAGTTATTGCGCGTACAAATGCGCCGAGTGCACCATGGGATATATTATTTGTCGATAATCGTAAAGATACAGTAAAAAAAGCGCTCGAATTATGCGTTAATCGTTTAGAATTATTTTTAAATACAGATACAACGCGTGAAGAGACTGAATTGCCAAAACTCCCTCAAAATGAAGCAGATTTGCCGCTTGCTCAAGTAGATTTTACGAAAAAGATCACAGATACCGAATATGAGCAAGAGCTTATGCATTTGCAGAAGCGAGCAAGAGATTTGCTCTACCAAGTGTATCTCGAAGGAAAAGCAGTGATTGTAGCTTATGAAGGCACAGACGCCGCGGGCAAAGATGGTAATATCGAACGTTTAACGCGCTATATGGATCCGCGCGGTTATGAGGTAGCAACAGTGTCTGAACCCACTAAGGACGAACGTGCGCATCATTACTTGTGGCGTTTCTACCGCGAATTTCCAACAAAAGGACGCATGACGATTTTTGATCGCAGCTGGTATGGACGTGTGTTGGTGGAGCGCATTGAACGACTGACTCCTACTTATCGTTGGCAGGAAGCATACCGTGAGATTAATCAAATGGAACAAAGTTTAATCGCTGACGATTATTTAGTATTAAAATATCTCTTAGTGATTGATGAAGAAGAACAGTTAGAACGATTTGAAAAAAGAGCTGAAGATCCAATGAAACAATATAAATTAACCGCTGAAGACTGGCGCGCACATGAGCAATTCGCTGAATATGAACAAGCGATGAACGAGATGGTCTTTTACACTTCCACGCCAGAAGCTCCGTGGAAGGTGATTAGCGGGAATGATAAAAGATATGCGCGACTGGCTGTCCTGAAAGATTTTATTACCCGCGTTTCAGAGTATCTAGAAAGTGAAAAGGATTAAATTTTGTGCTATTATATGAGAACTTCAAGGAGTTGAACGAAGGGACAGAGTACAAATTATGTTTATAAAGATTCTCGTTTTGGAGAACAAATGATTAAAATACGATTTATTGCAACACACGAACAATTCAAGAAAAAATAGGAATACCATGTTAATTGCATGGTATTTTCTTTATAATAAGGGAGTAAGAGAAATTTTTAAGGGTGAATAAAATAATGACTTATCAAGCCTTATATCGTGTTTGGCGACCGCAAACATTTAAAGACGTTTCGGGACAGAGTATGATTACCCAAACACTACAAAATGCTATTCGACAAGGTACGCCCAGTCATGCTTATTTATTTACAGGACCACGAGGGACTGGAAAAACAAGTGTGGCCAAGATATTTTCTAAAGCGATTAACTGTCCAAATTCGACAGATGGCGAACCATGTAACGAATGTGCAATTTGTCAACAAATTACAGATGGCAGTCTAGGTGACGTGATCGAAATTGACGCAGCTAGTAACAACGGGGTAGAAGAGATTCGAGATATTCGAGAGAAAGCAAATTATGCCCCAACCCAAGCAAAATATAAAGTATATATTATTGACGAGGTTCATATGTTATCGATGGGCGCTTTTAATGCCTTATTGAAAACATTAGAAGAACCACCCAAAAATGTGGTGTTTTTACTTGCGACAACAGAACCTCATAAGATCCCATTAACGATCATCTCCCGCACACAGCGATTTGATTTCCGACGTATTTCGCAAGAAGATATTATTAACCGTATGGAATATATATTAGAAGAACAAGGTATCGAGTATGAAGAGGATGCTTTACTTTTAATTGCGAAAGCAGCTGAAGGTGGGATGCGTGATGGTTTAAGTATTTTAGATCAGGCGCTTTCTTTTCATGACGATAAAATATTAACGGAAGATATTCAAAGAATTACAGGTAGTGTAACGCAAGATCTACTCGAAGATTATTTAGAAGCACTAACAGAACAAAACACAAAAGTTGCTCTGAACCTTCTACAAAATTTATTAGCGGAAGGAAAAGACGCGGGACGTTTTGTCGAGGATGTTATTTTATTTGCACGAGACATGCTTTTATATCAAAATACGAATGAGCAGACCCCCTCGCTCTTCAAGACCGCAAAGTTTAGTGATGAATTTGCGACCTTAGCTTCAAATATTCCCGAAGATTTTTTATATGATGTGATTCGAGTATTTAACGATACACAGCAAGAATTGCGTTTAAGTAATCATGCGGAAGTTTATTTAGAAGTCGCAACGATTAAACTGGCACAAAGAGAAGTGACTGCAGAAGAAGCACCAGAAGAGGATGCAATAGCAGCTCCTGCCGAACAAATGGCAGCTGTTTCAAATGAGGATATTAAAAAGCTACAAGAAGAGTTGTTGAGTGTTAAAAGTGAACTTACGGCTATAAAAGAAAATGGCGGAGCGCCGAATCAAAAATCAGCCAAAAAAGTAGCACCTAAAAATCCAGCTGGGAACTTTAAAGCAGATCGAAATGCTGTTTATAAAGTATTATCCGAAGCAACCCATGAGGACCTTCGCGAAATTAAATCTGTCTGGGTCGATGTCTTAGATGTTCTTGAAGTAGGACAAAAAGCACTCCTAAACAATTCGGAACCCGTAGCCGCAAGTCCTGAAGCTTTAGTGATAAAATTTCAGTATGGTATTTTATGCGAACGAGCACAGGCAGATGAAACTTTACACCAAACAGTCAATGACTATTTAGAAAAAGTCATCAATAAAAGAATTGATCTTGTCTACGTAACCAGCCAAGAGTGGCCGGAAGTACGTCAAGACTATATCAACCAGATGAAAGAAAAAGACACATCAGATAATGATGAGACCAATGAAAATTCTAAAGACCAACCTTCGGAAAAAAAAGAAGATGAAGTCGTTTCAAAAGCGGTCGAATTTTTCGGAGAAGACGTCGTTGAAATTATTGATTAAAAAAAATTAGAGGAGAATTATTATGCGTGGAAATATGAAAAACATGATGAAACAAATGCAAAAAATGCAGAAAGAGATGAGCCAATCTCAAGAAAAACTGAATGAAACAGAATTTACAGGCGTAGCAAATGATGATTTAGTAAAAATTACAATGAATGGTAAAAGAGAAGTTCAATCAGTAGATGTCAAAGAAGACATTGCTGAAATGGGCGATTCAGAATTTTTAGAAGACTTAATTTTACTTGCATTAAATGATGTTCTTGGTCAAATTGATGATGAAACGGAACAGGTCATGGGCAAGTATACAAATGATCTAAATATTCCAGGATTCTAATGGAAGCCTGGATGTAAGAAAGCAGGCGTTATAAAATGTATTATCCAGAACCGATTTCGCGTTTGATGGAAAGCTATATGAAGCTTCCGGGAATTGGCGAGAAAACCGCTTCCCGTTTAGCTTTTTATACAGTAAGTATGAAAGAAGAAGATGTCACGGACTTTGCGAAGAATTTAGTCAGCGTGAAGCGTGATTTAACTTATTGTTCAAATTGTGGAAATATTACAGACAGTGATCCATGTGCAATTTGTGCGGATAAAAACCGTGATCAGTCTGTCATTTTAGTTGTTGAACAAGCGAAGGATGTAGCGTCCCTAGAAAAAATGCAAGAATACAATGGGCAATATCATGTGCTGCATGGGGTCTTATCTCCTATAGAAGGAACAGGCCCTGAAGACATTAATATTCCCCCATTATTAAAAAGACTTCAAAATGAAGAAGTCAAAGAAGTAATTATTGCAACAAACGCAAACGTTGAAGGGGAAGCAACCGCAACTTATCTGTCACGTCTTATTAAACCCGCCGAGATTAAAGTATCGCGACTTGCGCATGGTTTATCTGTAGGAAGCGACATTGAATATGCGGATGAAGTCACTTTACTCAAAGCTGTTCAAGGACGAACAGAGATGTAAGCGAGTTTGAATGATACAAAGGATCCGACTTTTAAGGTAAATCTGAAATGTTTCGCTCAAAACAGATTAGAGCGAAACAAATCGGGAATATCTCGCTCAAAACAGATTAGAGCGAAACAAACCGGGAATATCTCGCTCAAAACCATTTTCAGCGAAACAAACCTGAATAAAAATTTAAGGAACCCCCAGAATCATAAAAATCAGGAATAAAAAGTGAGGATGAGACAATGTTTGGAGTAGAAATTGATTTTATCGTATCTGATAGCTTAGCTGCTTTATCTTTGTACGAAAAAATATTCGAAGTAGAACGTATTGAAGTATCCAACTTGCCACAGGGTGAAAATGAAGCTGTTTTTGAAATTTATGGGACTCGTTTTCATCTGTTAGATGAAAATCCGGAGTTCCACTTGTTCGCTCCAAAAGAGGATCATCCGACCACGATGTGGATAAATATTAGTGTTCCTGATATCCGTGCCACGTATACACGAGCAATGGAAGCTGGCTGCACTGAACTTCAAGCAGTTGTTGAACTTTCTGCATATGGCGTATCGAATGCTTCTTTTGTTGATCCGTTCGGTTACCAATGGATGCTTCATGAAATCCATGAAGTTGTTAGCCACGAAGAACGTCTTCAATTATGGGAAAATCGAAAAAAATCAGGCGAATGAATCTAAATTTCAGGAGTGATTAAATGCAAGATTGTATTTTAATGAAACCGGATGCCTCATTTGCGGAAGAGATCCAACTGTTTCGTATGGAAATGCTGCTTGCAGAAAGCTCCATGGATGGCACGGGGCAATTACGTCATATGCACGATAGTTCAGAATGGTTGGCTTTTAACCAGCGCTTCGAAAATGAAGAAACGGTTCCTGACCATTTTGTACCTGCGGAACAATTTATTTATGTTCGACTAGAAGACCAAACCATCGTAGGTATGATCCAAATCCGTCATCGGTTAAATACTTTATTGCAAAATTATGGAGGTCACATTGGTTATTCCATACGGCCAAGCGAAAGAAAAAAAGGCTATGCGCGTCAAATGCTTAGAGATTGTCTGAAAATTTGTAAAGAAGCGAATCTTCAGCAAGTACTGATTACTTGTCGAGAAGATAATGAAGCAAGTAGACGAGTCATTTTAGCTAATGGTGGGGAGTACGAGAACACGGTTTATGCTGAATCGAAAGATTTAATCATTGAAAGATACTGGATTTCACTCTAGCTCACTGTTTTTAAAAATAACCATTGAATTAAAAACATAGGGATAAGATACAAAATATCTTCGAACTATGTTTTTTTTTGAATATTCAGTAAAAAACGCTATAAATGGTTAGTGAAGCTTTAAACAATTTTTGACTCATGAAGAATTAATGGAAAAATTATTCATTCTAGCGTATAATTAGTCATGTAATATAGGAAGAACGGAGAGAAGTCGATTGTCAGGATTATTTATTACAGTGGAAGGGCCAGATGGGGCAGGGAAATCTACACTAGTCGCTGCACTGAATCAACGCCTATCTGAAGCAATAACTGTTCCTTTAGTAACTACAAGAGAACCCGGTGGTAGTGATATTGCAGAAAAAATACGTGCGGTAATCATTGACCCAAAGAACAAAAAAATGGATGATCGGACGGAAGCTTTACTTTTTGCTGCAAGTCGTCGTCAACATATTATAGAAACGATTCAACCAGCCCTTGAGCGCGGTGAAGTTATTTTATGTGATCGCTTCGTTGATAGTTCAATTGCTTATCAAGGAGCAGGAAGAAAATTAGGAGTAGATAAAGTCGCGACTTTGAATCAATTTGCGACAGAGAATTTAACACCTGATTTAACTCTTTACTTAGATGTGGAGGCGCAAGTAGGTCTCAATCGCATTGGACACAAAAATTCAAAACGAAAGAAAGATCGCTTAGAAATGGAAAAAGTTTCTTTTCATAATCGCGTACGGGATGCTTATAAAACCTTATTAAAAGATAATCCTGAAAGAATTCAGTATATTGATGCAGCACAAGCGTCTGAAAGTGTCTTAGCGGATGCTTGGGAAATTGTTCAAACAAAACTACAAAAACACCAATTGTTAAAATAAGGAAAGATACAGGAGGAGTTCATGATGAAATTAGTTATTGCAATAGTTCAAGATGAAGATAGTAAAAAACTGAACGAAACGTTTACTAAAAACGGTGTGCGCTCGACTCGATTAACCTCAACAGGTGGTTTTATGCGTGCCGGAAATAGTACGTTTATCGTGGGGATTGAAGACAATAAAGTAGATGCTGTGATTGATATCATAGAAGATGTTTGTTCAACACGTGTTCAATCCATTATGTCTCCACCATCATATGATTTTAACTTTGAAATGAATTTAAACTACCCAGTCGACGTAGAAGTGGGCGGAGCAACAGTCTTTATTCTAGATGTTGATCAGTTTAAGAAAATATAATTTTAAGTTTAGGAAGTATTTAATATGGCAACTGTTGTTCGTAAACAACCAGAGATTAGTTCTTTGTTTACAAAATTAATTAACAATAATACCTTGCAACACGCTTATATTTTTGAAGGTGTTGCCGGATCTGGTAAATATGAAATGGCGACATGGATCGCACAAGGCTTATTTTGTCAAAATCCGACAGAAGATGGGAGTCCTTGTTTAGAGTGCAATCAATGTATGCGAATTGCCCAGGGAGAACATCCTGATGTAAGTACCGTTGAGCCAGATGGTATGTCGATAAAAGTGGGACAAGTGCGAGCGATTAAAGAAGAGTTCGCGAAAAGCGGTATGGAAAGTCGTAAAAAAATATTGATTGTTAAAGAAATGGATAAAATGACGACAAGTGCTGCCAATAGTTTATTGAAGTTTATTGAAGAGCCTGAAGGTGAGTTTACCATCATGCTTTTAACGACGGAGCTGCAACAATTGTTACCAACCATTGTTTCAAGAAGCCAGATTATCCACTTTCCTGTTCGTGAAATTAACGGCCGGATTGAGGATATTATGGCCTGTGAAATTCCAGAAAAATCTGCCACATTGCTTGCTCATCTGACTCAAGATACAGAGGAAGCATTGAATATTTATGAAGATGAAAATTTTAATAAAATTGTTGAAACAATCTGGCAATGGTTTTTATTCCTCAGTAAAAATGATGAGCGAGCCTTTATTTATATCCAAACAAAAATAATGCCCCTTGTGGATAATCGTGAGACCTCGTCTTTGATCTTAGACTTGTTGATTTTAGTTTATCAAGATTTGACCGCTATTTGTTTTGAGCAAGACCGCGTTTTAGCTTTTTCGAAGCACAGAAATCAACTGGAACAAATGGCGACAAGTTCTATGAAAAGTGAATTGACACAGATCCTCACTGCTTTACTGAATGGGAAAAAGAAATTGGATCGTTATGTATCCGCACAAGGTATTTTTGAACAAATTGCATTAAAAGTAACAAATCTCACGATTTAATTTGCGAAGTGACTTAAAAGAATTTGAAATATCATGTAGAATAGACGTAGTAAAAGGAGTGGGATGTGTGAAGAAAAAGGAAATCATCGACACGGTTATCGACATAGAATCACAAACTGACGCCACTCTCCGAACAATAAGCGCACTAAAAGAAGAAATTGAACATCTTTTAGAAGAAAATCAAACTTTGCATATGGAAAATAAACATTTACGTGAGCGGTTAGATAACGAACCCAATCGCCTGACTGAAGAGGATGAAAGTGCAGGACTGACGAAATCACGTTTGAATTTAGAAAGTATTTACGAAGATGGCTTTCACGTATGTAATTTATTTTATGGGCAGCGTCGTGTAGAAGATGAACCATGTGCTTTTTGTTTAGAAGTTATTTACGGCGAAAGAAAGTAATAAATTCCATCTTACTATGGGATTTATTACTTTTTTGCTTATGAGCGTTCGATGTAAGAATTTAACCAATTATGTTTCCATCTTTGGTCAAAAAGACTCGCCGATTAGCGAGTTTTTTTAATGACTACAAAGGAGTTTTAAAGTGCTAAAAGAAAATGAACGAATTGATTATTTAATGCAACATGATTTAGGAATTATTCAAAGTCCACAAGTTTTTTCTTTCTCCTTAGACGCGGTCTTGTTGGGAGACTTTGCGAAGATTAGAAATCGAAAAGACTTAAAGATTATTGACCTCTGTTCTGGGAATGGGGCAGTTGCTTTAATGTTATCTCAAAAAACAGAAAGTCATATTTATGGCGTGGAGATTCAAGCAGAACTGGCCGACATGGCGCAACGAAGTATTGAAATGAACCAGTTAAGCGACCAGATTACGATGATTCACAAAGATTTAAAAGAAATTGGAACAGAACATTATGATTCAGTCGATGTGATTACTTGTAATCCGCCTTACTTTCCACTAGAAGAGCAAGGGCAAGTGAATCCAAATGAATATTTAGCGATTGCCCGCCATGAACTATATGTGAACTTAGATGAATTATTATTCAAAATTTCTAAATTATTGAAAATCAATGGAAAAACATATATCGTCCACCGACCGGATCGCTTTTTGGAATTAATGGATGTCATGCGTGCCCATCGTGTCATGCCTAAACGGGTTCGTTTTATTCATGCGAATGAAAAAACACCGGCCAATATGGTATTAATTGAAGGAATAAAAAACGGGAAAGAAGCAGGTTTTCAGATGCTTCCTCCTTTATTTGTGCATGAAGAAGATGGCAGTTATCGACCAGAAGTAAGGAAGGTTCTCTATGGTGAACAAAGAAACGAAAAATAAAAGAAAAGAAAACTTTTTTTATGTCTTATGGTGTAAGGATCATTCTTTTTATGCCGGTTATACGACAGATTTAAAACGACGTGAGAAAGAGCATAATACCGGAGTCGGTGCAAAATATACGCGACCAGCTAGCCGACGTCCTCTAAAAATGATCTATGCCGAAACCTATGAAACGCGGAGCGAAGCGATGCAAGCAGAAGCCGCCTTTAAACGGTTAACACGGCCTCAAAAAGAAACTTATTTAAAAGAAAAAGGCATTGAATTTCCATTGAAAAAAGACAAACCTTGTCTAATCTATTAAAAAAGGAGGGTTTAAAAAATGAAAGCACAACAAAGTTATGAAGAAACGGACCGAGGGACGCTGTATTTAGTTCCCACACCGATCGGAAATTTAGAGGATATGACTTTCCGAGCGATCCAGACCTTAAAAGATGTCGATTTAATTGCTTGCGAAGATACGCGAGTTACCCAAAAACTGTTAAATCATTTTGAAATTAATACTGAAAAAGTAAGTTATCACGAACATAATGTGCGTACCCATACGAGTGAACTGATAGAAAAATTATTAGCAGGAGAAAATATTGCTCAAGTCAGTGATGCAGGGATGCCTTCGATTAGTGATCCCGGGGTAGAACTTGTGGCAACGGCAGTGGCACAAAATATTCCCGTCGTTCCTCTGCCAGGCCCTAATGCAGCTTTAACGGCTTTAATTGCTTCGGGGATTTCACCACAACCTTTCACATTTTATGGCTTTTTAAATCGTAAAAAGTCCGAATTGAAAGAAGAGTTAGAAGGATTAAAAAATAAAACAGAAACATTAATTTTTTATGAATCCCCGTATCGCTTAAAACAATTGCTGGAAAGTTTAACAGAAATTTTTGGTTCCGACCGACGAGTCGTCCTAGCACGAGAAGTAACCAAACGCTATGAAGAATTTATCCGCGGGACAGCAGAAGAAGTTAGTGAATGGGCAGAGAAGACGGAATTGCGTGGAGAGTTCGTCGTAATTGTAGAAGGTAATGACGAAGTAGAAGAAGAGCACTATTGGGCGAATTGGACTGTTTTAGAACATATCGATTATAAAATGAATTTTGAAAAAATGTCCAGTAAGCAAGCAATCAAAGAAGTCGCTAAAGAACGTGAAGTTCCGAAACGCGAGATTTATGCCGAATATCATCAATAGTTCAAGAGGGAATGTAGTCCGAGGCTACATTCTTTTTTAATGGCACTTCAGCGAAAGTAGAAAAATCTTCCTACAATAATTATATATCATAGATAAAGGACATTTAATAAATTAGCAAAATTTAATTATTCTAATTATTACTTAATTATATGTTGTATTTATTAACGTATTATATTAATATTAAAACATCGATACATTTGTTAGTGGTTAGTTAGGAGAAATATGCAAAAAGAAACTAAGTTAAAAATCCTCTAGACTATTCAAATGATTTAGAAGATTTTTAAGATACCACGAGGACAACAGTAATTGAATTACTAGTCGATTCATTCCTAACAAAATATGAAAGTGATATATTTAGAGGTGAAGAATTCTTGAGAAAAATATATTATTTATCTAAACATTTTATAAGAGTGTTTTCGGCTTATAAAATCAATTTTTTATCTATATTAATTATTCCTGTTATAGGGGTGGTTTATCAACAAAGGGACTTTATATTTGAAGCAATAGAAGTTGGCGCATTTTATCAATATATTTCAATTTGGCTTGCTTATATGGTGACTATGACTTCGTTTACGATTGGTTATCAATTAGTAATGATTAGAGAACAACAATTTTTAAAACAGATGAAATTTATTGTTCAGGATTATAAATATGTTATATTTTCTTTAATCTTATCCCAATATTTTATTTTAGCAATAACAGTACTTATTTTAGCGATCACATCTTCTATTTTATTTAATATTCCACTTTTAAGATTATTAATATTTAGCTATGGAGTAGTTACAATCCCACTTATTCCATTAAGTTTTGCTTTTTTAGTATTTAATGTAATTCCTATACATGCCGAAAACTTACAGCCTATAATAACTGTGGGCACCGCTCTTATGCTCTTTTCTATGAATTATATTTCCCCGATCCAGGAAATATCATTAATAAATCTTATCGTTAACCCTATGCAATATGTATTGGAGGCGGGTAAGATATGGGGCGCAGCTTTTACTCAATCCAATCTTCTTGTTAATTATCCTGCTCTTATTGTTGCTACTTTATGGTATTTTGCTATTGGATTTTTATCCGTTAAGCACACAAAAATTGTCCCTAATTATCGGATTTAAATTTGTCAGGAGGTTTGTAATGAAAATAACGAACTTAAGTTTTCAATATCCTAAAAGCGATAGAAAGATTTTCGAAAATTTTAATTGGGAATTGGATTGTCAAAAGATACATTTCGTTATAGGCGAGAATGGATCTGGTAAAACAACTTTTTACGAAATAATCACTGGGATGTTAGATTATGATGGAGAGATATTAGATCCGATACAGCCGGAAGATATATTGTTGCATTTACAAGGAGTGCCAATGCTAAAAACATTAAAAGGAAAATATTTAGCTGAACTGATATTAGGAGGAGACGGCAATTATAGTGAGATTACTTTGGAAAATGTTCGAAAAAATTTGCCGAAAAAAAGCTATAAAAAGATTCAGTATCTATGGGACTCCGATTATGGAAATATGTCTGTTGGTGAAAGACGATGGCTAATTGTATATTTATTTAGCTTATTAGATCGAGAATTATATATATTTGATGAGCCAACAGCAGGATTAGATGTCAATTCTGCTAGAGAAATATTATATTTAATAAATAAACTTTCTACGGATAAGCGAAAAAAAGTCCTACTGACCACCCATCGATTGGAAGAAATTAACTACTTCAGTGACTATTCATTAACAATTATTAGCAATGGTGCAAATTATTTTACAGGTAATAAAAGTGAATTCGAAGCGTTGCTTCGTGAAGTCAAATCAAGCAATTTAAATGAAGTAATAAAAAATATATAAACCTGAATCATTTATTTCAAGTGAAATAAGAATAAAGTTTTATGCTTGTTATTTTCTTGATGGTGAAAGAATTGTATTCAAAAATTAGTTTTCTCTTATTTTGTAGAAAAAGTAATTTTGAGCTTTGTATCCTAAACAATAAGTGTTAGAATGTAATCAGTTTGTAATATAGAGAAAATTATGAAGAAAGTTGGTTAAAATATGCTACATAAGTTTCGTTTGCTCCTCACAACTGCTTCGACCGCAATTTTATTGCTGGCATGCACTAGTGAAACGACTGAAGATGCATCGAATGAGATCTCGTCAACGGATACTGCCGAAGTGCAAACAACAGAAACATTGGATGATGAGAACGACTCAGAAGATGAAAACAAGACAGAAGATGCAGATTCAACAAGTGAACAAACTTCAGAGCAGACTTCCAATGAAGAAACGACTGAAGAAGTAACTGAAGAAAAAACAGAGGAGGAAGCTAAAACAGATGATTCAACGTCTGAAGAGACCGTTGAAGAGTCGAAAGATGTACAAACTGAAGAAGCAACTCCTGCTGACCTTGACTCAGACGAACAAGCAGCGCTGGAGAAGATTCTAAGTGTCACTGGTTTAAACCTTGAAGAGCATACTTATTCTTTTGATCAAACGGACGATTACATTGAAGTAGAGATTCGCGAAAAAACGGAAGATGAAGCAACACCGCTTGTTGGCTTGTACCGCTATAATCCAGAAACCAAAGAAGTTCTCGTGAGTGATTACTTAACAGGAGAATTTATTCCTTATGAAAATTTAGATTAAAATAACTGCTAAAAACTGTCCTTTCGCAAAGAAATTTTGTGAAAAGCCAGTTTTTTCTTTTTTATAAGGAGGGAGTGTGCTATCATAAAAGGTATATTATTAAAAAATGATGAGAATTGAAAGGGAGAATTTAATGTCCGAGCAATTAAAACCACGTTCTGAAGTCAGCGATCAGTTAAAATGGGATTTATCTGCCATTTTCGCTACGGAGGAAGATTTTGAAAAAGCATTAAAGGAATTTCCAGACCAAGTCAACGTCTTTGTTTCTGAATATAAAGGAAATTTAAAGAGCGCTGAAGATGTGGTGGAAGCATTACATAAATATGAAGAAGTTATCGCTATGGCTAGTTATTTAGGACAATATGCGAGCTTACCGGTAAGTGTCGATATTACGGATGGTGAGGCTGCCAGCCGTGCACGCTCAGTGTCTTCTAAACTTTCACAAGAAAGCGCTAAACTTAGCTTTTATGATTCTGAAGTCTTGACGCTATCTGAAACAGAATTAGACAAAGTGAAAAATCTAGAACCTAAATTCAATGCTTGGGTTCGTCAAACAAAGAAGAGTAAAGAAGCAGCGTTAGCGCCAGAAGTTGAAGAAACACTGGAACTATTAAATCCTGTCTTAGGCTCCTTCCAAGAAATTTATGAACAAGCGCGTTCCAATGATCCGGATTTTGGAACCTTTGAAGTCGAAGGTAAAGAATATCCTTTAAGTTTTGTCTTGTATGAAGATTATTATATGTACCACACGGATCCGAAAGTTCGTCGTGCGTCCTATGATAAATTTAATGAAGTGTTAGGACAGTATAAAAATACCGTGGCGACTGCTTACTATAGCCAAGTGGTGAAGGAAAAGACCCTCGCTACTATGCGTGGGTATGATTCGGTCATCGATTATTTACTGGAGTCACAAGAAGTTACGCGAGAGATGTATGATCGCCAAATTGATGTGATTATGGAAAAGTTTGCGCCGGTCATGCGTAAATATATTACCCATTTAAAAGAACAAAATGGCTTAGATCAAGTGACTTATGCAGATTTAAAAATAGATGTCGATCCAGATTTCAAACAAGATATCACGATTGAAGAAACCAAAGACCTTGTGCAAAAGGCACTTGCGCCATTTGGTCAAGAATATGTGGATACCATTATGCGCTCTTACGATGAGCAATGGGTAGATTTTGCGCGAAACATCGGAAAGCGTTCCGGAGCTTTTTGTTCAACGACTTATAAAAAGCATCCTTATATCATGATGTCATTCTCTGGCTTACTCAGTGATGCCTACACATTATTTCATGAGTTAGGCCATGCAGGACAAGGTATTTATTCGCATAAAGAGAATTCGCTCACAGGAGCAAGACCTTCTTTATACTTGATCGAAGCACCATCTACTTTCCATGAGTTATTTTTAACGGATTATTTAAAAGATCGGACAGATGATCCTCGTGAAGAACGGGCTGCTTTATCAATGATGATTTCAAAAACATATTTCCATAATTTTGTGACACATTTATTAGAAGCCGCATACCAACGAGAAGTGTACCGTTTAATTGATCAGGGAGAAAGCTTTGACGCCAATAAACTTTCTGAAATTAAACGTTCAGTTCTGGAAGAATTCTGGGGAGATGCGGTTGAAATCGAACCAGGTGCAGAGCTCACGTGGATGCGTCAATCGCATTATTATATGGGCTTGTATCCTTATACGTATTCAGCAGGACTAACCATTGCGACCCAAGCCTTCTTAAAAATTAAAAATGGGGATTCGAGCATGGAAGATTGGATAGACTTCTTACTTTTGGGTGGACAAGAAGCACCACTAGAAGCGACAAAAGTTGCCAATGTAGACGTTGGAACAGATCAAGCTTTACTAGATACGATTGAATATCTAGATGAATCGGTTGATCGTATTATTGAATTAAGTAGCGAATTAGACGCTTAATTGAAATAAAATCTTAAACCCCCTGAATAGGAGAGTGTAAATGCTCTCCTGTTCAGGGGGTTTTTATATTTAAAGAAGAGTGAAAGGAGCCATTACTGATATGCATCTTATATTCTTTCAATTAATTTCTGTTGGAAATAGACAGAAGAACATTTAAGGATTTATGGTATAATTAAAAATGGATAACTCTTACTTTAGAGAAGAGATGTTGTGATTGGAGGGATAGTATGGCAGTGAATTGGTTAGATCATTATCAACGAATTGTCCGTTTTTTAGGATTAGCTTTAGGCGAAAATTATGAGATTGTCTTGCATGTTCTTTCAGAAGAAGGTTTTTATATCGGAGAAATTGTGAATAATCATGTAAGCGGGCGAGACGAAGGATCCCCATTAACGAATCTCGCTTTGACAAAAATTAAACAAGAACATTATCGAGAGCATGATTATATCTTAAATTATAAAATATCCGTCAAAGCAAATAAAACCATTAATGGATCAACTTTTTACATTAAAGATGAAGATGGAGAATTATTAGGTTTAATGTGTATTAATGCTGATTATTCAAAACATAAAAAAATAGCACAAGAAGTTCTACAATTAATGAACGTGGATGTTGAAAACTTAATCAGTACGGAAGCCGAAGAAGAAAATAACGGCAATTTTGTGGAAGTTTTATCCAATGATATTGAAGAAGTCATTAGTGAAATTATTGATCCAAAACTTCTAGATCATCGAGTTACATTAAGTAAAGAAGCGCGTTTGGAAATCATCAAAGAACTTGATCAAAAAGGCGTCTTTCAATTAAAAGGAGCAATTGGAAAAATTGCACAGCTCTTAAGAGTGTCTGAACCTAGCGTGTATCGTTATTTGAAAGAAGTGAATCAAACAAATAAAGTTTAGTAAGAATGCGAGTCGAAAGATGCTTATTTGAAATATAACATCACTCTATGCTGTTCAATATTGAATGATAAAGAGTTTTCTTTTAATTTAAACGGCTTTATATTAAAAAGTATGGATAGAAAGCATTGAATCATTTCCAAAAACAATAAAGTTATGGGTTAAATGGAGGGCTATAGAAAACAAACATCTGACTCCTTAAATGGAAGTCGGTTTTCTGATATGAAACGAATGAATTCTCTCTTAATCTGACCTATAGAGACAAAAAAAGACCTTTCCAACAGTGGAAAAGGTCTTTTTTGCTATCTATCTTCATTCATCCCAATATTCTTCTATATCTCCAGGATTTCCTGTGACAGGATCGGTTAAGGGATTCTTCACATGGGCGATACTTTCTTTAATGGCTTCATAATCACTGGCGTTTCCATATTGAAAATCATATTCAGCATCATTGGACGGATAAGCACCAACAATTTCGAAGCCTTGAGTAGCATCTAGTTTTTTATGAGCAACACCTGCCGGAAGCAGGACAACATCTCCTTTACGAAGTGTCCGCATTTCACCGTGTTGGCCACCGAACTGAACAGATACTTCGCCTTCTGTACAAGCAAGTGCTTCGTGAGCTGTTGAATGAAAATGATGACGATCCATAATGCCGCCAACCCAACCATTTACATAACCGTTGTTTTCAAAATATTCCAGCACATCATCCGCTGTATATGAATCAGCAATGACATCACTTAATACATCTTCATAATACAAAATTGGAAGATTGTTATTTGGATAGGGTTCATTTTCAGTCACATAAATTGTTTCTACCATTGCGAATCTCCTCCATAAAATAAATTTGTATTCTTTTATTTGCTAAATTCAATATAACAAGAATTTGAGGAAAAACGTATTAGTATGCTTAAAATAAGCGAGTTATTTTGTTCGTTGTTCCATAAACCAAGTCGCTGAATAAGTAGCTTGGTCGATCGTTAAGCTAGCATCATTGTTTTCATATTGGGTGGAGCCAATCAGTAATCCAAGGAAAAAGACATTCTCCAGCAGGTCATATCGTTGATTGATTAAACGGCATTGAGGCCAATCTACTAAAACAAAGTGCCCATTTTTATGAGGTAAAATAATTTCCTTATGGTAAAGATTTTTAATTAAAGGCGAAGAGTCCGCAATACTTAATAATTTTGTATTGAACCCTGTCGCATTCACTAACAGATCTGCTTGTTCTTCTTGGTCGGCAGTGATTAGAAAAGAGCCATCTTCTGCTACTTCGATATCCTTTAGACCGGTAACGGCTCTTACGCGGCCAGCATCGAGTAATTCAAACAACCACTTGTAAGTGGTATAAGGCACTCTGGACTTAAAGAAGAGAAGCTTAGCATGATAATGATCAAGATAGTATTGCTTGTCTTCGCCACTTAAAGCATTAAATAAATAAGGTAAAACAGCGACAAGACGACTAACATGTTCGTGAACAACCGCTAATTTTTGATCTTTTGTTTCAAAAGCTTCTCGTTTAGCAGCTAATGTACCTGCTTTATATTTCTCATAAACGGCTTTTGCATCGACATGTTCTGCTTCCATGTCAGCTTTAAAAGTCTCTAACAGCACCTCAAGTGGTATAAAGCCATCTCGTTTTGCTTTTTCGGCTGCAATCCATTCCTTCGAGAAGGTAAAAGTAATATCTTCTTGTTCAAGCGGAATATTTACAAAATTAAATGGGGTTTTAATATCATAGAAAGTGAGCGGTTGTTTCAAAGAATGATTTAAAAAGAGATAACGCATTAAATCAATTCCGGTAGCTCCACTACCAATAATCCCAATATTTTCTTCAGGATCAATATTGGCTAACTTTTCATTCATCGGATAAGGATTATGAACGTAATTTTTGACGCCTTGTAAATGATAGTAATCATTATAAGGGGGATGTCCTGTCGTGAAAAAGACAGCATCATAAATAGTTTCTTTCCAGCCCTCTGTTGTTTTTAAACGGTAAACATAAGAAGTCTCTTGCTCAGGAGTCACTGATTTCTCTGTGTGCGCGTCTAATATTTCTAGATCTTCCACAAAGGTTTGGATATGTTGTACTTGCTGATGGTTAAAATATGGTTCAAAGCGTTCCATTAAATATTTCCCATAAGCAGGTCGAGAAACAAGACCTTCAAAATCTGTAGACGGTTCGTTCTGATCTTCTAACCAGTCATTAAAATCATCCGGATTATGTTCATTGACACTTAAAACATCAGGCGTTACGTTCAAACGGATACTCTCATCCTCCGTTTCCACGTAAGGTAAGCCCACTCCAAGAGATTCTCTAGGCTCATAAACATCAATTTGATCCTTCGTATTAAAATTATCATGAGAAAGCAAGGATTTCACTACACTCGCACCAGAAATTCCTGCTCCAACAACTGCAATTTTCATCGCAATCCTCCTTAAAACTTCTATCATTATAAAATATAAATCCATCTTCTATCATAGCATTATTTTTTATTAAATGGGCTATTTCATATAAAATAAGAGTAAAATCTGCCGTTTTTTTTTGAAAGGTTTAAAAAACTGAAAAAATAATTAGACGAGCCTCAAGACTTCATCGTTTTTATTGACTGCGATGCATGTACTTTAGAGTAGGCGCTAACAATTATCAGTAAGCGGGTCCTTACAATCGTGTCCATAATGGGATAAAATGAGAGAGAATCGAGCATCTTGAGGAACAAGAAGGGGTGTAGAAGTTGAAAACTGAAAAAATATTGATCGTTAACGATATAGCAGGTGCAGGAAAAGTGGCAGGAAATGTAATCTTTCCGTTATTGTCAGCGGCTGCTTTAGAACCGGCCATTTTACCGACTTTGTTATTATCGACGCATGCGGATGCTCCTGGGAGGGTCACGACCCTTTCAACAAATGAGATTTATCAACAATTTTTGAAACGTTGGGAGGAGTTAGGTATTCAATTTAGTGCCTATGCGACCGGCTATTTTGCAGAGATTGAACAAATCACAACGTTTACTGACTATTATTTAACGAAGAAAAAAGAAGATCAGACCAAAAAATTGTTTGTAGATCCTATAATGGGCGATCACGGTGCGCTATATCCCGGCTTTAATCAAGAAGTTCCGAGCCGTCTGAGGGAATTAATCCAGCACGCGGAAATTGTATTGCCTAATCTAACGGAAGCTTGTTTATTAACAGGGCATCCTTATAGAGAAGAGATGGACTTAAATGAAATGACTGATTTAGCACATAAAGTCAATGATCTAGGAGCAAAAAATACGATTTTAAGTGGTATAAAAAGTACCGATGTAAACGGGGAAGAACGTATTGGTTTTCTATATTGTGATGAAGAGGGGAATAGTGACTTGATTCTCCATGAATATTTTGCCGAAGATTTCTTTGGTACGGGTGATATTGTCTTTAGTCTCGTGCTAGCCTTTTATTTAAAAGGTCTTTCCTTGCATGAAACGATTGTAAAAACAGCGAGGTTAACTGAAAAAGCACTCCGAGATACAATCACATTAAAACGTGATTCGATTTATGGCGTATTTTTTGAACCGATGATGTACGACTTTATGAAAGCCCTTAGAGCACTCGAATAAGTGAATAGAAAGATAGGATGAATGAAAGCTATGGGGCTTTTGTTGAATTATTTAGGGAGTATATTACAATGGATGAGAAGAAACGATTGGAAATTCAATAAGGAGTTGAGGAAATGAAATTTGTTGTTTATTTAGCTGGACAAATTCACGATGACTGGCGTGGACAGTTGATCCAACAAGCGGAAGATAAAGGTCTTGATTTAGAATTTGTTTATCCACAGACAGAACATGACTTGTCCGATGCGATTGGTGAAAAAATCCTAGGAGAACAACCAGGCGATTATTATCGCGATGAAGCAGCTTCGGCTGTGAATAACTTTAGAACGAATGTCTTGATGGAGAAAGCAGATATTGTGATTGCTTTGTTTGGCGATCAATACCGTCAATGGAATACAGCGATGGATGCAACAACAGCAGTGAATAAAAATAAACCATTAATTATTATTCGCCCAGAAGAATTAATTCATGCGCTGAAAGAATTATCGAATAAAGCGAACGTCACGGTGGAAACTGTTGAACAGGCGATTCAAGTCCTAGAGTATATTGAACAATAAGTCATCTTATTTTCAAAAATAAGTAGCGTAATTAAAGCCACTATCTATCCTATGAAATAGATAGTGGCTTTTTTAATTTATTTTATAAATATTTACTTAGAGAAGAGTTTAAAACAGTAGCCTTCCATATATTTTGCTGATTATTTAAACGTCACAATCACCACTTGAAACGTGAGTTACGCCTGTAAACTAAACTTTTGACAAAGGATGAAATAAGGTTTATAATATATCTATTCAACAAATCAATTGAATAGTTTTAAATGAATGAAATGTAAAAAGAGAGGAGAGTTTTCTGTTGAAGGAAATATCTACAGAAAAAATTTATGATGTCATTATTGTCGGTGCTGGACCAGCTGGAATGACTGCCGCTGTTTATGCTTCTCGTGCCAACTTGTCCACATTGATGATTGAACGAGGTCTGCCAGGTGGTCAAATGGTCGATACTCAGGATATTGAGAATTACCCGAGCTATGATCATATTTTGGGCTCCGATTTATCTTCTAAGATGTTTGAGCACTCTAAGAAATTTGGTGCCGAATACACATATGGAGATATTCAAGAAGTCGTTGATAACGGAGAGACGAAAACAGTCATTACCAGTTTAGATCGTTTCGAAGCTTACTCGATCATTATTGCGACGGGCGCTGAACCGAAGAAATTAAATATTCCAGGCGAAGAAGAATTAGCTGGACGTGGCGTTTCATATTGTGCCGTTTGTGATGGGGCATTTTTCAAAGATAAAGAACTTGTCGTTGTTGGGGGTGGGGACTCTGCTGTTGAGGAAGGCGTTTATTTAACAAAATTTGCTTCAAAAGTCACCGTTGTTCACCGCCGCGATGAATTACGCGCTCAAAGAATCTTACAAGAGCGTGCTTTTGATAATGATAAAGTTGAATTTGTCTGGAACCGAACCCCTCAAGCAATCAATGGTGAAGAAGGTAAAGTAAGTAGTTTGATTTTAGAATCCACCATTGATGGCTCTACGGAAGAATTAGAAACGGATGGCGTTTTTGTGTACATTGGTATGCTACCAAAATCAGATCCTTTTGCTTCGCTTCCTATTACAAATGAAGAAGGGTATATTGAAACAGATGAATTGATGGCGACAAATGTACCCGGTATTTTTGCAGCGGGTGACATTCGAGTTAAACAATTAAGACAAATTGTCACAGCAACTTCAGATGGAAGTATTGCCGCGGAAGCAGCGATCGACTATGTTGAAAGTATTAAAGCAGAAAATAAAAGCGTAAAAGTGAATTAAGGAGTAGATAAAATGAATGAAATTACTGTATATGTTACAAGCACATGCCCGTATTGCGAAATGATGAAAAATTATTTAACAGAAAATAACCTTCCATTTAAGGAAGTTAATGTAGAAAAAGACCCGATCATGGCGACTCGTTTAGTAAATACCACAGGCGAAATGGGTGTCCCCCAAACAGAAATTAATGGCGAGTGGGTCCTTGGCTTTGATCCAGAAACGGTCAATTCTTTACTTGTTAAATAAAGAAAACTTTTTTAATGGAAGCATTTATGCTTTACAATAGAAGATAAGAGAAACGGATACTATTCTAAGTGTTTTAAAAAAGCACTTAGAAGGGGGGATAAAGATGGTGAATGAAAGAGATTTAAAAGATTCATTATATCAAGAATTTGCAAAAATAGGGAAGTGTCTGTCGAGTCCTAAAAGGCTAGAGCTTTTAGATTTATTAGCTCAAGGGCCAAAATCCGTTGAAGAGTTGGCCAACGAAACGACGATGTCCGTAGCTAACGTCTCGCAACATTTACGTACTTTGTACAACGGGCGAATGGTAACTTCCCATAAAGATAAAAATTATGTAATCTATGAGCTAAAGGATGAAGAAATTGCCAGTTTTTTAGAAACACTTCATGCTTTATCTGAAAAACAATCAATGGAAGTTCAACAAATTAAACAAGAATTTTTAAGTTCGAATTTGGGTCTTGAAGAAATTTCTCTGGAAGAGTTAAATGAGCGCATGGAAAAAGGTGAAATTTTGCTTTTAGATGTGCGACCAGAAGCAGAATACGAAACAAGCCATATTCCGGGCGCTGTTTCGGCCCCTGTGGAAACTCTGGATGAAAAGATCACTTCTTTACCGACCAATAAAGAGGTTGTTGTGTACTGTCGCGGTTCTTATTGCTTAATGTCCGCTGAAGCAGTGGATTTACTAGAAGAGCAAGGAATCGAAGCCTATCGTTTACAAGAGAGTGTTCAAGACTGGCAGGCCTTTCAAGAACAAATGAGTTAAGCGTATCGAGTCATTAAAACATGGGTGCTGATTTAAAAAGTTGAATGGAAATAGTAAGGGGATGTCAATGGTGAAAGAAATCAAGAGAAACGAAGTCGAACAGAAAATAGCGAATGGTGAAGATTTGACGGTTATTGATGTGCGAGAAGCGGATGAACTTGCGGAAAAGAAAATGCCTGGGGTAAAACATATCCCGATCGGAGAAATTCCCAATCGCTTATCGGAATTCAAAAAAGAAGAACCTTACTATATCATATGTGAGAGAGGGAACCGGAGTGGTGAAGTCACGGAATACCTAGAAGAAAGAGGCTATGACGCCACTAATATTACGGATGGTATGGTAGGCTGGGAAGACGAGTAATCTTTGGGAAAATTTCCGCTGCTCTTAATCTAAAAAATGTACTTTCTGCGCTGCAGTCGTTATAATAAAAGCAGTGCAATGAAGTTATAGATGGGGGTGCGGAAATGAATTTGGTATTTTCTTTTGATGAAGGCTATATTTCGACCTTTAAGGTCTTCCTGTATTCGATTTATGAGAATAATCAAAATGAACCGATCAATCTTTTTTTACTGCATTATGATATGGAAGAAGAGGCACTTGTTGATCTAGAAAAGACAATTAAGGGATATAATTTTAAATTTTATCCGATTAATTGCCGGAAATTTCTGGAACGGTCAGAAGATATCACGATTAATCGTTATTATACGATTGAAATGTATTTATGGCTATATGCCCCTTATGTTTTACCTGAAGAAGTGGATCGCGCACTTTATTTAGACCCAGATATTATTAATCTAAATAATATGCGCAGATTTTATGATTTAGATTTTGATGAGCATTTATTTATTGCGATGGATTACGAAATTAAAAATAAAATCGTTCAACCTTTTAACAATTTACGATTGGGTACTTTTTCAGCGGAGCATTATTTTAATGCTGGAGTCGTGTTGATGAATATTGAAAAACTGCGGCATGAACGAGCGCCTGAGGAAATATCAGAAGCAGTTATTAAAAATAAAGCTGTTTTAATCTTGCCCGATCAAGATATTTTTAATTATTTGTATACAGGAAAAATTAAAAATGCGGATTGGGAACTTTATAATTTAGATCCTCGATTGTACCAGTTCTTTCAGTTAGTAAAACCTGATATTTATAATAAAAGATGGGTAGAAGATGAAGTCATCTTTATCCATTATGGTGGCAAACATAAACCCTGGCAAGAACGAGAAAAGTATAAAATGGATTTAGGCGATTACTATTTCCAATATGAAGAACAATTAAACCAAATCACATTAGAAAGTAGCGTGGAAAATTAATGACGAAACATTATGATTATTTAGTAATTGGTGGAGGAAGTGGAGGCATTGCTTCTGCAAACCGTGCAGGTGAGCATGGCGCAAAAGTTGGAATTATTGAAGCAAAAGATGTCGGCGGAACATGTGTCAACGTAGGTTGTGTTCCAAAAAAAGTAATGTGGTACGTTTCAAACCTCATTCGAGATATTGATCATTACGCAGAAGGATATGGTTTAGAATTTTCCGAAGAGCCGACTTTGAATTTTAAAACATTGAAAAAAAATCGTGATGAATACATTGAATTTTTACATGGTGCTTACCAAAGTGGTTTCGACAATAATGGGGTTGAACTGATTCGCGGTTATGCAAAATTTGTCGATAACCATACAGTAGATGTTGACGGTGAAAAATACACAGCAGACCATATCTTAATCGCAACAGGCGGTCGTCCAAAACGTTTAGACATCCCTGGTGCAGAGTATGGAATTGATTCAGATTCCTTCTTTGATTTAGAAGAATTACCTGAAAGTGCTGCTGTCATTGGTGGTGGCTATATCGGGGTTGAGTTAAGTGGTTTACTACGCACATTGGGCGTGGACACGCATCTCTTTGAATTCCTTCCTTCTGTTTTAGATACTTTTGACACAGTGATTAAAGAAGGTTATATGGAATTAGCTGAGCGTGAAAACTTTGCGGATAACATTCATACAAATGCTTCTGTGAATAAAGTAGAGAAAAACGGCGAGAAATATATCTTGCACTTTGAAGATGGTTCAACGCATGAAACAGACTTAGTTTTATGGGCGACTGGACGTGCACCGAATGTTGAAAATATCAACCTCGATAAAGTCGGCGTTGAATTAACAGATCATGGTCACGTTAAAGTCGATAAATTCCAAAACACGACAGCGGATAATATTTATGCGGTGGGCGATGTGCTAGGGATCTTAAACTTAACACCTGTCGCTATCGCTGCAGGGCGTCGTTTATCTGAAAGATTGTTTAATAATAAGGATGGTTTATTCTTAGATTATACAAATATTCCGTCTGTAGTATTTACGGAACCACCAATTGGGACAGTCGGTTTAACGGAAGAAAAAGCAATTGAAGCTTATGGAGAAGAAAATATTAAAACATACACTGCTTCATTTACTTCGATGCACAGCTCGCTTTCCGACAACCGTGAACGCGCAAACTTTAAACTTGTTTGTGAAGGTGAAGATGAACGGATTGTCGGTCTACACGGAATTGGTGCAGGAATGGACGAAATACTTCAAGGCTTTGGTGTTGCAGTTAAAATGGGAGCAACAAAAGCGGACTTTGATGATACAGTTGCTATCCACCCAACAGCTGCTGAAGAACTTGTTACGATGCGTTAATTTTTAGTGGTTCACAGCTCTCTACAAGATAACTCCCAATCTTGTAGAGGGTTTTTTTGTTTTTAAAGAGAGATAAACACAAAAATTATTGTTGTTTTTCAATTTATCAATGGGTCTTTCATTTCATACAACATATTCTTATGGTAGTATTGATTCAAGATTAGATTAGAGTAGGAGACAATAAGAATGAAGAAATTATTGCAATATTTTCATGGTTATCGATTAATAAGTGCGTTAGCCCCTTTATTTAAATTAATCGAAGCTTTACTTGAATTAACGGTCCCTTTGATTGTCGTGCAGATCATTGACTTTGTAATTCCAAGTGATGATCGCACCTTATTGATTTATTATGTCGGTTTGATGTTTTTAGTGGCCTTAATTAGTCTCGGTTTTTCTATCTCAGGCCAGTTTTTCTCAGCGCGCTCAGCGGTAGGTTTTACCAAAAACTTAACCCGTGATTTATATGAAAAAACTTTATCATTAAGTCAATCGGCAGTGGATCGCTTTACACCAGGAAGTTTAGTAACCCGTATTACGAGTGACACCTTTCAAATACAAAATGGGTTAAATATATTTTTTCGTTTGTTTTTACGTTCACCTTTTATCGTTTTTGGTTCCTTAATTATGGCGGCACAAATTGACATTCGGATGACGATTTATTTTTTAGGGATGATTATCGTTTTATCCGCCATTATTATTGGGATTATTTTAATCACCACCCCTTATCAAAATGAAATCCGACAAAAATTCGATCGATTAGTGACCGATACTCAAGAACAAATGCAAGGATTTCGTGTCATTCGAGCTTTTAGACAAGAAAAAAGAGAACGAGATGAATTTAAAGAGTTAAACGTTGATTTAACAGATAAACAAAAAAGAACCGGTTATATCACGATTCTGACGAATCCTTTAACCTTTGCGACGATTAATGTGACCTTAATTTTACTTATCTGGAATGGAGCTCAATTTGTTGACGAAGGAACGCTTACGCAAGGGCAAGTGGTTGCTTTAGTCAATTATTTATTAGCCATTTTAGTTGAATTATCAAAATTAGTGATGCAAACCATCCGCTTGAACCGTGGTTGGGTCAGCGCTCGACGAGTGGCTAATGTTTTAAATTATCAATCTGAAAGTGATGCCTTCCATTATATGATGACTGAAGATGTTGTCGATGAAGAGAAAGAAGAAGCCATCGATCATTCACCAGTGGTTATGGACGATGCTTCCTTTTCTTTTGAACAAGTGAATTTCCAATATCCTACCTCTGAAAAAAATGTTTTACGTGATCTAAACTTTAGCGTTAAACAAAATGAGTTGTTTGGTATTATTGGAGGAACAGGTTCCGGAAAATCAACCATTCTCCAACTCATCGAAAGTATTTACTTACCGACGACTGGAAGAATTGTCTACAATCCAGAAACTTTCGATGTCCATTCACGGCGAGCTTTACGTGATCGCATTAGTGTAGTATCAGGGAAAGTAGCCTTATTTAAAGGCACGATTCGTTCCAATCTTCTGGTCGGAAAAGAAGATGCGACCGAAGAAGAAATGTGGACTGCGCTTGAAGATGCCCAAGCCAGTAGTTTCGTAGAAGTTTTAGAGGAAGGCTTGGATGCTCCGGTGGCTGCTTTTGGGAGAAACTTTTCAGGTGGGCAACGTCAGCGTCTAACCATTGCGCGCGCATTATTGAAACCAAGTGAGATTTTAATTTTAGATGATGCTACGTCTGCTCTTGATTATTTAACAGAAGCTAATTTATTGAATACTTTAGCTGAAAAATATGATGAACGAACCATTATTATGGTTTCGCAACGAACAGGTAGTTTAGAAAATGCGGATAATATCTTAGTCATGGATGCAGGCAACCAAGTGGGATTGGGCACGCATGAAGAATTATTGGAAGACAACACAGTGTATCAAGAAATTTATAATTCACAATTAGTTACGGAGGTGGAGTAAATGCAAGTCAATCGAAAAGAAACATTGAAACGTTTAGTCCAACTTCTTGTGGATTACAAATTGTTATTAACATTACTCTTAGGTCTCTCCATTGCGCAAGTTGGTTTAACAGTATATCTACCGATTCTCATTGGGCGCACGGTTGACTCTATCATTGGGCCGGGACAAGTGGATTTCTCCAATGTACAAACTATCTTAATGCAAATGGTGGTTGTTGTACTCATTAACACTTTGGTTCAATGGATCTTACCACTTATTTATCAAAAAATATCTTATGAATTAACACGTGATTTAAGGCAAGATGCTCTTGATAAAATACACACGATGCCCCTAAGCTATATTGACCGACAAGGTGCGGGGGATTTAGTTAGTCGTTTAACAACAGACAGTGAGCAATTAAATGATGGACTTTTACTTGTTTTTGAACAACTCTTAATTGGTGTATTAACGATTTTATTTACACTAATTATGATGTTTCGCATTAATCCGGTAATGATGGGAGTTGTTGCTATTTTAACGCCAATTTCTTTACTGGTCTCGCAAGTTATTGCGCGAAAAAGTTATGAGAAGTTTTCGGAAAGTGTTTCTCTTCGAGGCGAGCAGTCAGAATTGGTCGAAGAGAGTGTGACTCAAAATGAAATTATTACGCTCTTTAATATTCATAAAAGTAAACAAGCACAATTCGAAGAGGTGAATGATGCGTACAGTGATTTCTCTGAAAAAGCAACGTTTTATTCATCGACTGTCAATCCAATTACACGCTTTATTAATGCTTTAATTTATGCCGGAGTAACTTTTATGGGCGCTGTTTTGATTATTAACCAAGCGCTAACGGTTGGTGGACTCACCGTCTTTCTAAATTATGCTCGTGAATATACGAAACCGTTTAATGATATTTCCAATGTTTTAGCTGAATTGCAGAGTGCTTTAGCTTCAGCCAATCGTTTATTTGAAATATTGGATGGGCCAAGTGAAGTTGAAACCGGGACTAAAGAATATGATTCAGAAGCTGTGCAAGGAGCAGTTGGTTTTGAAGATGTTGATTTTTCATATGATAAAAATGTTGAATTAATTCAAGACTTAAATGTAGAAGTAACTCCTGGGATGAAAGTAGCGATCGTCGGGCCGACAGGTGCTGGGAAATCGACCATGATCAACTTAATTATGCGCTTCTATGAAACGGATCATGGAGATATTACTTTAGATGGTGAACCCATTACAGATTATACACGGGCGTCACTTCGCGAACAATTAGGAATGGTTTTACAAGAAGTTTGGTTAAAATCAGGCACCGTTCATGAAAATATTGCTTATGGTTTTCCAAATGCCAGCCGAGAAACAGTCATTCGCGCAGCCAAGGCAGCACATGCGCATAAGTTTATCGAAGCTTTACCAGAAGGCTATGATACCGTGCTGACGGATGGTGGTCTGACTCTTTCAAAAGGTGAACAACAATTATTATCGATTGCACGAATTTTTGTATCGATTCCAAAAGTCCTTATTTTAGATGAAGCGACTTCATCGATCGATACGCGGACAGAGATGGAAATTCAAGAGGCTTTCGCGAAACTGATGGAAGGGCGTACTAGCTTTATCATCGCTCACCGTTTATCAACAATTCAAGATGCAGACTTAATTTTAGTTATGCAAGATGGTCAAGTCGTTGAACAGGGCGATCACCACGAACTGATGAATCGCGAAGGCTTGTATCACCAAATGCAAGTTGCTCGCTCTGCAGAAGCAATTTAAAAAAATTATAAAAAACGTTTCTAAGTAAATGAATACTTAGAAACGTTTTTTCTTGTTCCATATAGCAATTAAACGAACAAGTGCTATAAAACTCGCCGTATAAAAACCTGGCTTTATAAAGCGTCCATCTATTAAGTACTGTATAGTGATGCCTATCAAACTTGCGATAATAAAAATAATGATCGTCGTTTGATAAGGATATTTTTCATTAAAAAATTTCACTTTATCCACTAAATCGGTAAACATTCTAAAACTCTCCATTTTATAATTGTCCAAATATTGAATAAAAAGTGGATGATATATTCTAGGTATTTGTTGTGATTTACAGAAAAGTAGGGGAATAGTTTTTATTCAGTGACTTTAAGCTAGGATTGTTTTGGAAACGCTGTCTCTATATGCTAAAAGAAAAAGCCTTTTATGGCTTTCTCTTTTGCATCAATCATTGATGATTAGACGAGCCCTTTTGTAATTTCTGTTAATTTGTCATTAATATCAAAAATCTTAGCTCGTAGATCGGGAACGCCCATTTCTTTCAAACGTTCTTCATGCATTTCTAAATATTTTTCGGCATTTTCTTGCGTATCGAAAATATAAATACCGCCTGCTTCTTGATCTTCTGCTTTTTCTGTCCAAATTTTACGGATAAAACCTTCTTCTTCATTAATTGATTCCGCTAAGTCCGCAAATTGTTCAGCCATTTCATCTCCGAAAGGGCCATCCATTTTAAATTCTACTTGTAGTAAAACTGCCATAAAATCACACTCTTTTAAATGTAGTATAAAAGAAATATCAAATGGGAACAAAGATCTTTGTTTAATTCTTTAAACTTGTTTCGTTGAAATCGGATTTGAGCAGGATATTTAAGATTTGTTTCGCCGAAATTTGATTTGAGCGAGATATTTAGAGTTTGTTTCGTCGAAAATTGATTTGAGCAAGATAATTGGGATTTGTTTCGTTGAAATCGGATTTGAGCGAGATATTTAGAGTTTATTTCGCTGAAATTCATTTTGAACGAAATATCGTAAACTATTGACTCTCCAAAATAAAAAAGATTCTAGAAAGTTGAATTTCTAGAATCTTTTCCCTTATAGATAGATTTTATTCATATCTCAAAGCGTCAATTGGGTTCAAGTCTGCTGCTCGTTTTGCCGGGTAGATTCCGAAGAATACACCGATGGCAATCGAGAAGATTAGGACGGCAGAGACGTTTCCGAATGTAATTTGTGGCACGATATTCAACGCGCTTCCCAGAATACTTGAAAGACCAGCACCGATTAAGAGTCCGATTAATCCACCGATCACACTTAATAAAACAGCTTCGATTAAGAACTGGACTAAAATCATGTTCGTAGTGGCACCGAGTGCTTTTCGGGTACCAATCTCACGGGTACGTTCAGTCACGGAAACAAGCATAATATTCATCACACCAATTCCACCCACGAGGAGTGCAATGCCCGCAACAGCGGCGATAAATTGGATGAATAAATCAAGCACGCCATTTACTTGATCGAGCGCATTTAAGAAGTTTTGTGCATTGTAAATATTTGAATCGACAGCATCATGTCGTAACTCAAGTAAGCGTACAGCTTGTTGAGAGACGGATGAAATTTCGTCCGTGTCATTCACTAAAATATGCACTTCTTCAATCCCAGTTTGTTGTGGGAGTAGGTTATCAAGCGTGGTATAAGGAATTGAAACAAAAGACGGTAACTCAGCTGTATCAAACTCCCCTTGTAAATCTTCGTACATACCTTCTGTAACACCAATAATTAATAAATCAAGCGGTGTGCTATCAGTAACAATTCGTAGATTTTCACCGACAACATCGGTACGATTGAATGCAGCTTGAGCTAAGTCTGCGTCAATGACAACAACTTCTGCTGCGTTTTCTAGTTCTTGTTCATTGTAATAACGTCCCGCAATAATTTGTGAAGACATGGTTTGAGAAGTTTGCTGGGTATCTAGGTTTCCAGCCTCCATCATCACTGTTTTGTCGGGGCCATCTTCAATATTTACTTGCCCATTTGTGCGAACAAGGGGCGAGATATAATCAATCTCATCGATCGATTCACGTAATACATCTAAATCATCAAGCGTAATAGCATCACCAGAAATTTCATCTTCTGAATCGCTAGCCGATAGGGTAACCGTAGTCGCTCCGACATCGGCAAAGGTATCTGTAATTTCTTCTGTAGCACCGTTTCCGACTGCTAAAATCGTAATGACTGCGGCGACACCAATAATAATCCCAAGCATTGTCAAAATCGAACGCAATACATTGGAGAAAATAGAGTCGATCGCCATTTTTATATTTTCAAGAAATAACATAATTAATGAACACCTCCGATTAAACTTTTCGGAGTAATGGTTTCTTCTTCACCGATTTTTCCATCGCGAAGATGGACGATTTTTTTCGTATATTCAGCGACTTCTGGTTCGTGTGTCACCATAATAATCGTTGAACCGTCTCTATTTAACTCTTGGAAAATTCGGATAATATCTTCTGTTGTTTTGGAGTCTAAGTTTCCCGTCGGCTCATCCGCTAATATAACAGCAGGATTATTCACAATCGCACGTGCGATGGCGACTCGTTGTTTTTGTCCACCGGAAATTTCATTCGGACGATGATCCAAGCGATCGCCTAAACCGACTTTTTCTAAAGCAGCTGCGGCTTTTTCACGACGTTCTTTTAAAGGTTTTCCCGCATAGATTAAAGGAAGCATCACATTCTCCAGTAAGTTCATGCGCGGGAGTAAGTTGAACGATTGAAAAATAAAGCCAATCTGTTCATTCCGAATCGCTGCCACTTCTTTTTCTGAGTATTCCCCGATGTTAATATTATTTAAAATATACTCTCCATGATCGAAGACATCGAGGAGCCCTAAAATATTCATTAACGTCGACTTTCCAGAGCCACTAGGCCCCATAATCGAAGTGAAATCTCCATTGTGAATAGTTAAAGAAGCTTCATCTAAAGCAGTGAGTGTTTCGCCACCCATTTCGTAAAGTTTGCTGATTTCTTTTAATTGGATCATTGTTTCTGCGTTCTTATTCATTGGCATCTTCATTCACCACGGTCACTTCTGTTCCGTCAGAAATCTCTTCGCCAGGGAGTTGAATCACTTCATCATCTACAGACAAGCCATCGACCACTTCTAAGGCAACCCCTTCTTGAATACCAGGTTCGATTTCACGCGCTTTTGCGACCCCATCTTCAACGACAAAAACATAAGGATGACTGTCATCATCATATAATAAAGATTCAATCGGAATGGATAGGACATCGGTTGATGTGTTAGTAATGATATCTGCATCAATATCAAATCCTGGGACTAAATGGTCAAGATTTTCCGTCTCAAACGCAACAGTCGCTTTTAACGTTGGCGCACTTTGACCTCCTTGGAGAGGAGAGCCGCTGTTGCTGCTATCTGTAGCGATAGAATCAATACTTGAAACAGTTCCTTCATAGTCTTGATTTAAGTAAGTTAAGTCAACTTTTTGATCTACTTCAATATCATTGGCTTCATTTTTAGAAAGCTCAATCGCAACTTCTAAGTTATTTAGATTTGCAACGACTAAAGAAGGTTGATTCTGCTGAGCATTCGCATCCATTTCTTCTTCTTCAACATTCAATTCAACAATCGTTCCGTCAAAGGGAGCAACTAGCTGCGTGCCATCCATATAAGTAACCAGAACATCATCTGCTGCAACTTCTTCGTTTTCTTCAACATTGACTTCAGACACTAACCCTTGACCCATTAAATTTTCACTTTGCGTGGGTTCGATCGTGCCAACGGTGCTGACAGTTTCTTGGAAATCTTGTTGCGTAACGGCTGTTGTCTCTACCTCAATTGCCTCTGTATTCGTTTCTCGTGGCCATAAAATAAAGGCTAAAGCAGCAACGACAATCACTACTCCAGCGATAATCCCTTTTGTACGTTTCTTCAAAATAACATTTCCTTTCTCTTTTTAAGATTATTCTTTAACAGTATAACGACTAAAATGGTAAAATACGAACAAATAAGTATAAAATCTAGGATTTTTCACGAAAAATTCAAGAAAATCTCCGTGAAACTAGCTAATTCCTTAATTGAAATAGAATATGTGATAAAATAGAGGCTGGAAGAATTCGTGAGGAGGAGATCTCTCAATGAATAAAGAAAAATTATTTGTAATCGGCGATGTGCATGGACAAATTACGATGTTGGAACAATTACTTGAAAATTGGAATCCAGAAGAAGAACGATTACTATTTATTGGCGATTTAGCAGACCGTGGCGAAAATTCAAAGGCCGTTTATGAACGTGTCTATCAATTGATGGTCGAGGAAGAGGCTATTGTGGTGAAAGGGAATCACGATGAGATGTTTGAACTATTTCTCGAAAATCCACAAGAGAACTTGCCGCTTTATTATATGAACGGTGGAGAAAGTACCGTGAATTCATTGTTAGGCCGGCATTCGAATCGTCAAAGCTATGAAGAGAATGTTCAAGAGATTAAAGAAAGATATCCTTGGCTTCTCCCTTTATTAAAATCCCTTCCTTTATATTATGAGTGGGGCGATTACCTCTTTGTGCATGCGGGGGTCAATTTACGTAAGAAAGACTGGAGAGATTCTTCCGACCATGACTTTGTATGGATACGTGAAGGATTCTATGACCAACCGAACCACACCGACAAGACGATTGTTTTCGGACATACCGTCACTTCCACTTTACATGGTGATATGTCGAACTTTGATATTTGGGAAAGCGGTGATGGATTGATTGGCATCGATGGAGGTGCTGTTTACGGAGGCAAAATGCACGCTCTCGTACTGTCCAAAGAGAAGATTGAAAAACATTATTTTGTTGAAAATGAAGGTACTCGATTTTAAATAAAGTATGATGTAAAAGAGAAAAGTAGGAGCATAAGAACATGGCAGGAAAACAAATGGAACAAACAGAAACTAGAGTCTTAGAATTATTAAAACAAGAGCTGACGGATTATTCTAACCAACAAGTTGAAGTAGTGCTTAATTTACTAGCTGATGGGAATACAGTGCCGTTTATTGCTCGTTATCGTAAAGAAGCAACGGGTTCTTTAGATGAAGTGGCTATTCGTGAAATTGATGAAAGAAATCAATATTTAACGAATTTAGAAAAACGAAAGGAAGAAGTTCTCCATTCGATTGAAGAGCAGGACGAATTAACGGAAGAGTTAGCGAATGAGATTAAACAAGCGACTCAACTTCAACGCGTGGAAGACTTATATTTACCTTATCGTAAAAAACGTCGTACGCTAGCAACCATCGCTAAAGAAAAAGGACTAGAACCACTCGCTGAATGGATTCAAACATTCCCAGAAACGAGTATTGAAGAAGAGGCTGCTCAATATATTGATCCTGAGCAAGAATTAGAAACAGTGGCGGATGTTTTAGCAGGGGTTCACGAGATATTAGCAGAAACAACTTCAGACAATGCGGAATTTAGAAAATGGATTCGTAGCTTTACGATGAACCATGGGAAATTAGATGTCGTCGCTAAAGATGAAGAAGCGGATGAAAAAAGTGTTTACCAAATGTATTATGAATTTGCACAGCCATTGAAAAAATTGGCTTCTCATCAAACATTAGCTGTCAACCGAGGCGAGAAAGAAGACATTTTAACAGTCAAAGTTGTTGTCGAAGAGCGCGAGATTTTTGACTATCTGTTTGATCAAACTGTTCCGGAGTTAGCGATTTCTGGCGCAATTAATTACGTACAAGAAGCTAATGAAGAGGCGTATAAACGTTTTATTCAACCGGCGATTGAAAGAGAAATCCGGTCAACATTAACGGAAGAAGCGGAAGACCAAGCGATTAAAGTATTTGGAGAAAACTTACGTAATCTTCTCTTACAAGCGCCTCTAAAAGGACAAAAAATCTTAGGCTTTGACCCTGCTTTCCGGACAGGCTGTAAGTTAGCAGCTGTGGACGAAACGGGTAAATTGCTAGGGATTACAGTGATTTATCCACATAAACCAGCAGCAAAAGCAAAAAGAGAAGCAGCTAAAGGTGAACTCATTGATTTTATCCGTGAATATCAAATTGATACGATTGCGATCGGAAATGGTACGGCGAGCCGAGAGTCTGAAAAATTCGTCGCAGATATTTTACAAGAGATTGACGACGAAGTTGCTTACGTTATTGTCAATGAAGCAGGAGCCTCAGTATATTCTGCAAGTGAAGAAGCGCGTCGTGAATTTCCAGATTTACAAGTGGAAGAACGAAGTGCTGTCAGTATTGCTCGTCGTCTGCAGGATCCATTAGCCGAATTGGTAAAAATTGATCCACAATCCATTGGAGTCGGCCAGTATCAACACGATGTGTCTCAGAAAAAATTAACGGAACAATTGGATTTTGTGGTAGAAACAGCGGTAAACCAAGTGGGTGTAAACTTAAATACCGCCAGTGCAACCTTATTGCGCCAAATTTCCGGTTTGACGAAAACCACGGCACAAAATATCGTAAATTTCCGCGAAGAGCACGGCTTGTTTGCAAATCGTAAACAATTAAAAGAGGTTAAACGACTAGGTCCTAAAGCTTATGAACAATCGGCTGGGTTTTTACGAATTCCGAATGGAGAAGAGCTATTTGATAACACAGGTATTCACCCAGAAACCTATAAAGAAGCCGAACAAATCCTCGAAATTGTTGGTATAACAAAAGACGAATTAGGAACAGATGAAGTGCGCGAAACATTAGGAGCGATCGACAATCGTAAAGTGCGCGAAGAAGTCGGACTAGGCAAAGAAACTTACCAAGATATCTTAAAAGCACTCACGGCTCCTGGGCGGGATATGCGAGACGATATGCCTGCGCCGTTACTGCGAACAGATGTCTTATCCATCGAAGATCTAACTGTTGGGATGGAGTTAGAAGGCGCCGTACGTAATGTGGTCGATTTCGGTGCTTTCGTTGATGTAGGTGTCGGTCAAGATGGTTTAGTGCATATTTCAAAACTAAGCCAAGATTTCGTAAAACATCCAAAAGATGTTGTAGCAGTTGGCGATATTGTCACGGTATGGATAGCGTCAGTTGATTTAGATCGAAGCCGGATTGGTTTATCAATGATTGGTAGTAACGAATAAATAAAAATGAAGAGGTAGGAAAACAATGACAAGAAAAAATTATACAGCTTACGATGTCAGTGCATCTGGACCCTATTCACATGCTATAGATGCAGGAGACTTTATCTTCCTTTCGGGACAGACAGCAATGAATGGCGTTGGAGATGAAGAAGCAAAAGTTAAAGGAAATATCACAGATCAAACAAAGACCGCTTTGGCTTATCTAACTTCTGTGATGGACGCAGCTGAAGTTACAAGCGACGATGTGGTCAAAGTGAATGTCTACTTAACAAGTATGGCTTACTTTGATGAGATGAACGAAGTCTACAAAACATTCTTTAACGAACCTTATCCAGCTCGAACCTGTGTAGCAGTGAATGAATTACCACTCGAAGCCGATGTGGAAATAGAATTTATCGTGAAAAAATCGAATTAAATCAATTTCAAAACTCCTCCTTTTACGATTAAAAAGGGAGGAGTTTATTTTATTGAAAAAGACTATAGTTTGAGAAGTCACTCACAATCAAACGGCTTATCACAATTTATCTTATAAGACCCATTGTTCAATATGAACAACCAGTAAGGTGAAAGAGGCAAAACCTCCAGTTTTTTTAAAAGCATTTGACAAGTGAATAATTTCACATTAAGATGAACTTACTTAAACGAAAGAGCGTGGCTTTAGGCAAGAACTCCCTTGAAAAGAGTGCTTAAACGACGTTCAGAAAAAATAGGAGGAGAGAAAATGCTTGTTAAATTATTAGAACCATTGAATGTCCCAAATGAACAAATTGAAAAATACGGTCAACAAATTAAAGACTTAGGTCATGAATTTGTTTATTATGATAAAAAAACAACCGATATACAGGAACTCGCGGAGCGTAGCCAAGACGCAGATGTCATTATGATTGCTAATAATCCCTATCCGACAGAGGTAATCGATCAAAGTCCCCAGTTAAAATTAATTAATGTCGCTTTTACGGGGGTAGATCATGTAGGGATTGTTGAAGCACAAGATCAAGACATTTTAGTGATGAACGCTGCGGGTTATGCCGATCAAGCAGTGGCTGAATTAGCGATCGGATTAACACTGGATTTATATCGTGGAATAACGGTTGGAGATGAAACGATTCGTCAGTCCGATGAGCATCATCCTTTTCAAGGAAAAGAAATTAGCGGCAAAATAGTCGGCATAGTAGGCACAGGAAAAATTGGTCTCATGACGGCTCGTTTATTTGCTGCCTTTGGTGCTCATTTAATTGGCTATGATGTTCAAGAAAACCCTGAAGCTCAAGAAATAGGGCTGGAGTATGTTGAACTCGATGAATTAATGACCAAAGCAGATATTGTTTCTTTACATGTTCCTTTGATTCCAGCTACAGAAGGAATGATTTCTGCAAGTGAATTGGCACGAATGAAAAAAGACGCTATTCTCATTAATACAGCTCGGGGCCCTGTAATCGATAATGAAGCCTTAGCGAAGGCGTTAGATAATGAAGAAATTGCAGGAGCGGGCATTGACGTTTTCGATATGGAACCACCAATTCCCAAAGACTATCCTTTATTAAATGCTAAAAATACTGTTTTGACCCCGCACGTTGCTTTCTTATCCGATGAAGCGATGGAGCGTCGAGCAAAAATCGCTTTTGATAATACGATATCCTACCTTAAAGGTGAACCGCAAAATATTGTCGAACGATAAAATAAAATGAAAAACATAAGGAGTGTTGATAAAATGCCTTTAGTAGAAATTGACCGTAAAGATTTGAAAGACCGTATTTTTCACTGTCCCGATATCCAATGTTTTAGAGAAGAAGAAGCAACGAAAGAAGTATTTTATAAGACGGACTTTACCGTTGGTGCAATTTGGACCATGCTACCTGGCCAAACGCTCCCCATCCATTCTCATGAAAAAGCGGATGATATTTGGATTGTGATCGAGGGAACCGCAGAATATTATCCCGAATTAGGTCAAAAAGTGGCTATTCAAAAAGGAGATATCATTGTGGCACGTCCTGGTGAAAAACATGGAATGACCAATGTATCTGATCAACCTTTCGTGATGATTGGCATCGCAGGTCCTGTTCCTATTGGTTTTATTCCACATACCTTAGAAGAGTCAAAGTAGACGCTAAGAAGGATTGCTAACTGAAAACATTCCCTTTCAAATGATTATCGATAGAAGACGATCTGTTGTATAATATGCACAAATAAAAACCTATTTTTATAGGGTTTAGATTTTGACATCTTAAGCCTTAAATAGGTACAATGAACAGGAATCAAATAAGGAAGGGATAGTGAGTTTAGTGGGTTACAAAAACAATCAAACAGGTTATCGTGAAGGTTTGCTCGAATCAAGAGCGGTTATCAAAAAAGGAGAGTATGCGCTCATTCCACATGATGGACTTGTGCAAAATACTGTGCCTGGGTTTGAAAACGTGAACATTACGATTTTAGCTTCTCCAAAATTAGGAGCGAGCTTTAGCGATTACATTGTCGAGTTCTTAGAAGGTGGAAAGAACGAACGTGGATTTGGTGGTGAAGGCGTTCAAACTTTTGTGTATGTACTCTCAGGTAAACTAAACGTAAGTGATGGTGAGGAAACATACGAATTAACAGAGGGTGGCTATGCCTACTTCCCTGTGAACGAAACAATGTATTTCGAGAATGCTCAAGACGAAATGACAGAAGCTTTCTTATATAAAAGAGCTTATGATGAGATTGAAGGCCATGAAGCTCATCGTGTAGTTGGAAACAAAAAAGATCTCACACCAATTGAATATGAAGGAATGTCTGATGTTCTTCTGTGGGACTTCTTACCTACAGATGACTTTGGGTTTGATATGAACATGCACATTTTAGAGTTCCAACCAGGTGCAAGTCATGGTTATATTGAAACGCATTATCAAGAACATGGTGCTTATTTATTATCAGGTAAAGGGATGTACAATCTAGATAATAATTGGTATCCAGTGGAAAAAGGCGACTATATCTTCATGGGACGCTATGTACCACAAGCAGCATATGGTGTTGGTCGTGACGAACCTCTAGCTTATATTTATTCTAAAGACGCAAACCGTGATCCAGGCGTTTAATCAACAATAAAAATAAAAGGAGGAACGTAATAATGGCTGATGAAGATAAACAAGTAAATTTAACACCTGAACAATTGCATAAACTAATTAAAGATAAGTTAGTGTTAGCAGGTCTCCCAGATGAACAGGCGGAAGAGACCACCAATCATTTAGTCTATGCAGATATGATTGGTGTTCATTCTCATGGAGCAGTCCGAGTAGAGTATTATGCTGAAAGAATTAGTAAAGGCGGCATAAACACTAATCCAGACTTATCTTTTGAAAAAACTGGACCAAGTACAGGAATTTTCCATGGAGATAATGGGCAAGGACACTTTGTGGCAAATAAAGCCTTAGATCCCGCAATTGAAATGGCAAAAGAAAATGGTGTCGCGGTTGTCGGTGTTTCTCGTGTAGGACACACGGGGACATTGTCTTACTATTTAAGAAAAATTGCTGAACAAGATTTATTTGGTTTTGCCGTCACACAATCTGATCCGATGGTTGTTCCATTCGGAGGCGCAGATGTGTATTACGGAACGAATCCTATTGCTTTTGCAGCTCCAAGAACCGAAGGAGAGCCTGTTATTTTTGATATGGCGACAACTGTCCAGGCTTGGGGTAAAATCTTGGATGCACGCTCAAAAGGAGAAGATATTCCTGATACTTGGGCGGTGGATGAGCAAGGGGCTCCAACCACAGATCCTCATAAAGTGGCTGGACTCGTGCCGATTGCAGGGCCAAAAGGTTACGGTCTAATGATGATGGTCGATATTTTAGCAGGTGTGCTGCTCGGGTTACCATTCGGTAAGAGCGTAACTTCGATGTATCATGATTTATCAGAAAACCGTAACTTAGGACATACTTTCATTATCATTGATCCTGCTCGTTTCAGAGATATAGAAGGATTCAAAAAAGATATGGATCGAACCGTTTCTGAATTGCACGCTGTACCGGCTGCTCCAGATTTCGATCAAGTCTATTATCCAGGTGAATTAAGTGCGATATCCTTGGAGCGTAGTCGCAAGGAAGGCGTAGAAATCGCAAAATCAATCATGGATTACCTCGAATCAGATGAAGTTTATATTAATTCATATGATAATAAAGGGATCTTTGCCGATTAAAATAAAAAGTGAATGAAAAAGACGCAGAAATATTCAGTCAGCACTGAAAAGTTTTCTGCGTCTTTTTTTATTAATTATCTTTACTTAATTGTAAGGCTAAGCGAATATTTAAAGAATCATCGGGTGCATCTACTTTTACACCTAAAATTTCTTCACAACGATTAATACGGTATTTTACTGTATTCCGATGAATAAATAAGTCATTGGCGGTCTGTGTGATTTCGCTTTGATTTTTAAGGTACGTATCTAAAGTAATGCGTAGATCAATCAAAGAATCCTCTTCAGGATAGGCGAGCTCTTTCAAGACACTCTTACAAAAATAAACAATCTCATTATGGTCCAGATCATTGAAGAGCTGATCGGCTCCTTTATCCCGATAAAAAATAACAGGTTCTGCGTTTTCTTTATTTTGTCGTTCATTATGGGCAAGCTTTGCTTGTGTGTATGATTGTTCGATCTGATCCCATTTTGAGACGGGATAACCAACACTGAAAGTCAGTTGATTATTAATAAGATCATCAATTTTTTGAGCAATCTCTAATAATTTTTCTGAAAGATCTGTGTCTTCTTCTTGTAAAATTAAGACAATCTCGCGATCTTCTGCACGCCAAACTACGATGGCATTTTCAAAGTAATGCTGGAGATTTTTTCTAAGCCAGCGATATGATAGAAAGAGTTTTTCATTTGCTTTTAACGTGTAGGCGTTATTTTTTTCGTCGAGCATATCTTTGCTGTGAATATGAACCACACGGTAATAATCTGTTTGAATATAACCATAATTCCGACTCACTTTAAACCAATTGGTACTATCGAGCGTGTTGTTGACTTGGCTGTCAATGAGATCGTTAAAGAAATGTGCTTCATTAGCATATAAAGATTCATCAACTTTTTGATTTTTATACAAATTAAATTGAAAGACTAAAGCCGCCTGTTCAATCGCAAAGACAGAGGTTGGAAAAGGGACTTGCTCAGGATCGACAATAATTAAATAATGTGGAAAGTAAGTATGCACTTGAATTTTTACAAGCGATAAATGCGTCTTACTTCCATCAGGTTCTGTCACTAAAAAAGAACCATGGTTTCGTTGGGTCTTTTTCCGTTCTTCAAACACGGAATCAACATAATATTCGGCTTTGTCTTTGTGATTTTTAAAATGCTGTGAATGCGAAATGATTTGATGGAAAGGATCCAATAAAATAATGGGCGTTTTAATCATCCGACTGAGATCGCCCACTAATAAACTATTTGAAGCATCCTGTACGAGTAAATCTGAAAATCGTTTTTGTATATCTAAAGCAAAGTCAATTTCCTCACGTTCGGTTTCTAAAATAAGATTCATAATTTGGTGTAGAAGTGATCCCAAAGGGAAATGGTCAGGAATTACTAGTAAAGGGAAATTAACCTTATTTGCGTATGCAATCACTTCTTCATCGATTTGATTTAAAAAACGACCGACTTTAATGCCTAAGCCAATCGCTTCTGCACGAATTAAAGAGTCAATGAAAGGAATAAAACCTTGTTGGTTATCCTTAAAAACCATTCCTGTGGATAAAATTAATACGTTTTTGGGAATATACTTTTCAACGTCTGGGGTTTCAGTGATTTCAACACTCTCCATAATTTGGTCATTCAACATTTTTGGATTAGTGAGTAAGTGTAAATCAGAAAATCGGGGAGTTTTTAATAAAGTTTTTAATGAAATCATAATAAGCTCCTATACTATTTCGAGTCGTTCAGTTAATTCATTCCAATCATCATTATACAATAAAGAAGGCTGTTCGTAAAAGCTTAGATTCTTTTACACAACTTATTTGTAAGGCATCAAGCTCTATTTTTACAAAATACTTTGAGTGTTTTACTGACTAAGGGGTCAGCTGAGGGGTATTGTTTGTTATTTTGTTGAATTTGCATACAATAACCTTATAAAGACGTGTGAACAAAGTCGTTTTTAATTTGCGACGTGTGTTTGGATTGGATAATACACCTAACTATTATATATAACTATCCGTTTTGAACAAAAAAATTAAAAAAATAGTAAAAACAAACAATGATAATGGAAACGTTTTACACTAAGGTATAGATGGTGAAAATTTAAAACAGTGTAAAAACATAAGGAGGAAAAAGAAATATGGTAGATATAAAACCACAAGAAGTCGATGAGGTCATCGATTGGCTTTCTAATATTTCTGTAGAAGGGCCAGGAGTTACCCGATTATTATATAGCGCACAATGGATTGAAGCTCAAAATTCTTTAAAAGAGAAATTTGAAGAATTGGGCATGAAAGTTGAATTTGATGCAGTAGGTAACTTATTTGCAACAATCGAAGGAACGGAAGAACCTGAAAAAATTGTTGCGACCGGTTCCCACATTGACACGGTCGTAGAAGGTGGCCGCTTTGATGGTCAGCTGGGCGTGATGGGCGGTTATTTAGCTGTTAAAAACTTAATTGAAACAAAAGGAAAACCTAAAAAATCCTTGCAAGTTATTTCAATGGCTGAAGAAGAAGGTTCACGTTTCCCGTACGCTTTCTGGGGGTCGAAAAACATTTTCGGCTTAGCAAAACGCGAAGAAGTCGAAGAAATCGCAGATACGGAAGGTATTCGTTTTGTGGATGCAATGCGTGAAGCTGGCTTTGATTTCTTAGAAGATGGACCAAAACATAATGAATTGGAAGCTTTTATTGAATTACACATTGAGCAAGGAAACTTCTTAGAGGCTGAAAATAAAGCTGTAGGAGTCGTTAATGGGATCGCTGGACAAAAACGTTATGACGTTGTCCTTAAAGGTGAAGCAAACCATGCGGGAACAACCTTAATGGAATATCGAAAAGATACAGTTGAAGCGATGTCACGTATGATTGTGAATGGAATTGATAAAGCAAAAGCTGAAGGCGACCCTCTTGTATTAACTTTTGGTCGTGTAGATCCTATTCCAAATACAGTAAACGTTGTCCCAGGAGAAGTATCTTTCTCTATTGACTGCCGTCACACAGACCAAGCAGCACTAAATGATTTTACAGAAGAACTAGAAAATGACATGAAGCAAATTGCTTCAGATATGGGAATTGAAATCGATATTAACCAGTGGATGGACGAAGCGCCAACACCAATGAACGATAAAATTATCCATACAATTGAAGAAGTCTGTAAAGAAAAAGAACTGGACTATAAAGTAATGCATTCAGGCGCCGGCCATGATGCACAAATCTTTGCAACTTATGTGCCAACCGGGATGATTTTTGTTCCTTCAATTAAAGGAATTAGTCATAACCCAGAAGAGCACACGGAAACACCAGATCTTGTACAAGGTATTGAAGCACTAAAAAGTAGTTTGGAGAAACTAGCTTATTAATTAAAAAAAGTAGGAGTAGATGATTAGAATGACTGAAACAAAACAAAAAAGTATTTACCCGCCGGATTATTGGAAGCGAATTGTTTTTACGTTCTTCCTCGGGTGGGTCGTTATCTGGATTTACCGAGCGATGTTATCACCTGTTTATGGTGAAATTCAACAAACAATTGGCCCGCAATCGAATACAGCGATGGGTACCATTGCATCGATGTATTTCTTTGGATATACAGCGTTACAAATTCCATCAGGTATTTTAGTGGATAAGTTAGGACAAAAGAAAGTTTTAATCCCTGGATTTATTGTTTTTGCGCTAGGGGTTGCTTCGGTCGGATTTGCCAGTAACCTTACGATGATTTACGTCGGATCTGTCCTTTCTGGGATTGGATGTGGCTCGTACTATGGAGCAGCATTCTCGATGACAACGGAACATGTTCCTGAAGATAAAAAAGGTGTAGGAACAGCGATCGTTAACTCAGGATCAGCAGTAGGTATGATCTTAGGGATGACCGGTTCATCTTTTGTCGTAAAAACTTTAGGTATGCCGTGGCAAGTAATGACAGCTATTTCTGCAGTACTCATTGTTATTTTAATTGTATGGTTTGCAGTAATGTTGATCAATCCTGAGAAAGAAAAAGCCGCTCATGCAGTAGAAACAGAAGAAGAAGAACCTGTTGAGACCTACGAAGCAGCTGAAGAAGCTGTCGAATCGAAAGGTAGTGTGTTTAGACCAGCTTTAGTTTCTGCTTATGTTCTGTATTTTACAACTTGTTATGCTTATTATTTAATTGTCACTTGGTTACCTGATTTCTTAGCATCAGAACGTGGAATTGAAGGAACAATGATTGGATTTATTACATCGATGATTGCTGTAACAGCTATTCCAGGTGCATTATATTTCTCACGTAAGTCAGACAAACCAGGCACATCAAAGACAAAAATTATTGTTCTGCTTTCTTTAGCAGCCTTTGTTTTAGTCGCATTATCAATGTTCGCACCGGGTGAAATTTCCTTATCTATTATCTTGTTATTATATGGATTCTTAGGAAAAATGGCGGTTGACCCAGTATTAATTTCACATCTCTCTGATATGGCCGATGATGGAAAAGTGGCTTCTACATTAGGAATCTTCAACTTTTTCGGAATGGCATCATCAGTGGTAGCACCGGTATTAACAGGACTTATTATTGACACAACAGGTTCAGGAGAATGGGGCTTTTATATAGGTGCTTTCTTCTTAATCGTAGGTACAGTAGTTTTCTATTTAGGAAACAGAAATACAGGAACAGGACAGTTAGCAAAAGAATCTTAAGTTGAGGTGACTTCTTGTGAAAAAAGAGGCTATATCTGTTACACATGAAGAGATCGAAGAGTTTAGGGAACGTGGTTATGAAAATGAGGACGTCCTTCCAAAACCGAAAGAAAAACGAAATACAAGTACGAAGAATTTCTTTACACTATGGATGGGTTCTATTCATAATATCCCGAATTACGCAGCGGTTGGAGGCTTTCTATTACTCGGATTATCCCCTTTCCAAGTCATGTTAGCCATTGCTATTAGTGGAATAATTGTGGCTCTTTTTATGAGTTATAATGGACGTGCAGGAGCTTCTTATGGTATTCCATTTTCTATGCATTTACGTTCAACGTATGGCAACATTGGAGCAAAACTGCCCGGATTCTTACGTGGAGTAGTCGCAGCCATTGCATGGTTTAGTTTGCAGACTTACACAGGATCCGCTGCATTATTAATTCTAATTGGTAAGATATGGCCAGGATTTTTGGAAATCGGAAATGGGATGGAGATATTAGGTATCACCATCCCAGGTCTGATTACCTTCTTAGTATTCTGGTTAATGAATATAGCGATTGGTTTTGGTGGGGGAGACACGTTGAATCGATTCACAGGTATTTTGACTCCGATTATTTATATTGTATTTGGAGCGATGAGTATTTGGGCGATTCGAGTAGGCGGTGGCTTACAAAATATTATGACTTACTCGTTAAATGTGGACACGAATTATAACACACTATTTGCGATGTTAATCGTTATATCATCTGTTTTAGCTGTTTGGGCAGCGCCAGGTGTAAGCGTATCCGACTTCACGCAAAATGCAAAATCGAATGAAGATCAAACCAAAGGACAAATTAGTGGTTTAGCAGTTGGTTATTTAGTCTTTGCTTTTATGAGTGTCGTGATTTTAATTGGAGGATCACTCCATTTTAATGGACAGGAAAATGATGTTTTAGATATTATTAATAAGTGGGATTCTTTATCAGCCATCATTATTTCAACTCTTGTCTTTTTATCAACGACAATATCGACAAATGCAACTGGTAACATCATTCCGGCGGCTTATCAGTTAAGCGCTCTCTTTCCGAAAAAGATTAATTACCAACGAGGTGTTCTACTCGCTGGAATCATTAGTATTTTCATTTTACCTTGGAAATTTATGGGTGAAGGCGGTGCGATTATTACTTTCCTAAACTTGATTGGTGCACTTTTAGGACCAGTTGGTGGGGTAATGATTGCTCATTATTATTTCGTGAAGAAGCGATATATTAATTTAGATGAATTGTATATGGATGAAGACAGTGAAGAAGGACGAGAGAGTAAATATTATGGAATCAATGGACATGCTTATATAGCAACACTAGGTGGTCTGTTTATTGTGCTTGCCGGACAATTCATTCCTAGTTTAAGTGTTATTTCGGATATCTCTTGGATTGCTGGTTTTGTAATCGCTGTCGTGATTTATTTATTCTTAGTGAAGTTTTTCCCGAAAGAATATATTACAGGAATTACTTTAGAAGATGAAACCGATGCGAAATAGGTATAAAATAGAGTAAGAGATCGTCGTTAAATGATCTAAAAAAATATAGCAATAGAAAGGGCGAAAAAAATGAACGACTTAGTCATAAAGAATGGTTTAGTTATCTTAGACACCGGAGCAGTAAAAACCGATGTAGCTGTAAAGGATGAAAAAATTGTTGCGATTGGTGCTGATTTAGAAGGAGAAAAAGAAATCGATGCTGAAGGATTAATCGTCAGCCCAGGAATGGTGGACGCCCATGTTCACATTACAGATCCAGGTGGTGGTTACCGAGATGAGTGGGAAGGTTATGTCACAGGAACAGCAGCAGCTGCCAAAGGTGGCGTGACTTCCTTTATAGAAATGCCACTCAACCAAGTACCAGCAACAGTCGATGCTGAAACTATTGACATTAAATACCAAGCAGGCGAAGGGAATTTACAAGCGGATGTGGCTTCTTTTGGAGGTTTAGTACCATTTAACCTAGACGGAGGTATCCAAGAGTTGGATGAAAAAGGTGTTGCTGCTTATAAAGCATTTCTGGCGACAGCGGGAGACCGTTCGATTGAAGGAGACTTCCAAAACGTCGATGATTACTCCTTGCTTGAGGGAATGCGTCAAATAGCGGAAACAGGAAAAGTATTAGCTCTTCATGCGGAAAATGCGGCTATTACTGACCGCTTAGGCGACATTGCTTATGAAAATGGCGAAAAAGACTTCCAAGCATATGTAGATAGTCGTCCAGAAATTACGGAAATTGAACCGATTCAACGAGCCATTACTTTCGCGGAAGAAACAGGTTGCCGAATTCATATTTGTCACGTTGCGACTCCAAGAGGGGTTGAAGTGATTAAAGAAGCACGAGACCGTGGAGTCGATGTGACAGCTGAAACTTGTACACATTATCTCTACTTTACGACCGATGAGTTGGATGCGATTGGTCCAGTGGTTAAATGTTCACCACCAATCCGTGACCAAGAAGCACAAGACGGCTTGTGGGAACAAGTCATCAATGGCGATATTGATTTTGTGACCTCTGACCACTCACCTTCAACACCCGATTTAAAAGATACAGATAATGTATTTGAAGCTTGGGGCGGAATTGCAGGACTTCAAAATAACGTCGATATCTTATTTGACGAAGGGGTTCAAAAACGTGGCATGTCTCTTACACGTTTTGCTGAAATTATCGCAAGTAGACCCGCAGAATTGTATGAGTTAGAAGGAAAAGGACATATTAGTATCGGTTACGATGCAGACTTTGTTCTAATTCAACCAGACAAACCTTATACTTTAGAAGCGGAAGATTTAGAATATCGTAACAAGATGAGTCCATATATTGGTCAAGAGATCGGCGCGCAAGTCGTCCAAACGATCTTACGTGGAGAAACCGTCTACGCACAAGATGAAGGGGTCTCTAAAGACTATATTGGAAAATTCATTAAAAAATAAAACTTAACTAAATAAAAAGTATCCTTTTTAGAGAAAGCAAAAAATCTCTTAAAGGATACTTTTTTTATTTAAATATTTTTAATGATTTGAGACATTCAAAGCAGACAATTAAATCATTTTCATGTAGACTACACCTATAAATGCGAGTAGAGATGTATTCGCTCGGCGAAAAGATCATTTGGGAAAATCTCTCTATATTTTAACGATCTTGAGATTATTCCGTTTCAGCAAGTTTTTCTGAAACCCAGGAAACGATATTTTCGTAAAGTTCGATCCCGATCGTGTCCTCGTGGGTTCGGTCAAAATCATGTTCATCCACTTCGAAAAGCTTTAGCGTAGCGTCTGGATGGAAATTGGCTAACTGACGAGATTGACGGACAGGAATGTCTGGATCTCCTGTAGCGGCCGAAATAAACAACGAAGGGAGACTTTTTAAGTCCTCTTTACTGAGGGAGAATTTTCGTTTTTGATCGGAAGAGGAGAGGAATAAATTTAACCAGTCTCCTTTTTGTCTAGCCGCTAGATAGAGGAGATAACGGTTTTGATCCTCTGATTCTACAAGAGGTTCCTTTTGAATTTGTGCAGCAACTGTCTGGTCATTTACTTTCGGGTATTTTAAATAGTGACGATTAGGTACAGAAAAAGAAGCATCATTTAAATTAAAGTAACCATAGAGTGAAATAATTCCTAAAGGTTGGACGTCTAAATGATTAGCATATAGGCCGTTGGCTAAAGCTAAAAATGCTCCTGCTGAACGTCCCATCATAAAATAATGTTCTTGATTGAATTCAGGAAGGAAGTGGTTGACCAACCAATCCATGATTTCAGAAGTTGTCTTGAGAATCGTCGCTAATTTTGTTTCGGGGGCTAGTGGATAATCAATCGCAAGAATACCGATTCCAGAGGAGGCTAACAGCTCAATATATTGTTGGGGTAAGTCTTTGCGCGAACCGAAGACAAATCCTCCCCCGTGGAAATAGAGAATCGACGTTTTAAGTTCTGCATCTGTTGGACGATAAAAAGTAGCTTGTAAGTCGACATTTTGAAAAGATAAAATATTCATCGTTTCTTCAATATAGACAGTCATATTCCATCATCTTTCTAATCAAATTTTTTAAAGCTTGTAAATCATTTAATCAATATAGCGAAGCTATTTTAAAACAGCTCTACAGGTTCATTTTAGGGGATTGCTAGTAAAAATAGCAACTATATTGTAACATTTGCTCTATATTTAGACAGAGTGGATAAATGAAGGGATAAATTTAGTAAATATGGCTATATAATTAAAACTGAAAGCGCTCTACAATAATAGTCGAGGAGGAATAAGTAAATGTTATATACGGTTATTAAAGATAGTTACCAAGATTCAATTAACTTAATGCTTTTAACAAATGAAGTAAACGAAGTTGACGGTGTTAACCAAGGCCAAGTAATGATGGCGACAGACGCAAACAAAGATATGCTGAAAACAGCTGGCTTGTATACGGATGAAGTCGAAGCAGCTGGTGCCAATGAAATGGCTATCGTTATCGATGCTGATGAAGAATCAGTGATGGATGATGTTTTAGAAACAGTGGATAATTTCTTAGAAGATTTATCTTCTGGTGCTGAAGAGAGCGGATTGAAAGATGTCGATAACTGGTCAGATGCATTAGCTGGTTTGGAAGATGCCAATTTAGCGCTCGTTTCTATCCCGGGAGAATATGCTGCGGATGAAATTGAACGTGGTTTAGATAATGGACTTAACGTCTTTTCATTTAGTGATAACGTTTCCTTAGAAGATGAAATACGCTTGAAGAAAAAAGCACATGAAAAAGGTTTATTACTGATGGGACCAGATAGTGGTACGGGTGTGCTTTCAAGTGTGCCTTTAGCTTTTACAAATGCTTCAACTCCTGGAAATATCGGAATTGTCGGTGCTTCTGGAACAGGTATTCAAGAAGCCGCTACATTAATTGATGATTTCGGGGGCGGAGTGGTTCATGCGATTGGTACGGGTGGTCGTGACTTACACGAAGACGTTGGCGGGATTACGATGCTGGATGCGATTGCTGCATTAGAAGCGCATGATCCAACTGATGTGATTGTCGTCATTTCAAAACCACCGGCAAAATCAGTACGCGATAAAGTCATGAACACTTTACAATCTTTATCAAAGCCAGCAGTAGCGATTTTCTTAGGCGAAAAACCAACAGAACATGAAGGAAATGTTGCTTTAGCTTATACATTAGAAGAAGCGGCACGTACAGCGGTTGATTTAGCGAACGGTGAAGAAGTAAAAGAAAGTTATACACAACCATTAGATTTTGAAGTTGAAGACACTCTATCAGAAGGTAAAACAGTGAAGGGTCTTTACTCAGGGGGAACCTTAGCGAACGAAGCAGCCACTTTAATTGCAGATGCGCTTGATTTAGGTTCTATTCAATCAGAAGATGGCTTTATCTTGAATACCCATGGATTCCAAGTCATGGACTTAGGAGACGACATTTATACTCAAGGAAAACCACATCCAATGATTGACCCAGAAGTACGTGTGAATAAACTTGAAGAAGTCCTTGAAGACGAAACAACAGGCGTCATCTTACTTGACGTTGTTCTTGGATACGGCTCACATCCAGATATGGCTGGCGCATTAGCCCCAAGTATTAAAGAAGCTTTAGATGAAGCGAAAGAATCTGGCCGTGAACTTTATGTGATCAGTTCAATTGTAGGAACGGAACAAGATCCACAAGGTCTTGAAGAAGCTAGAAAAACATTAGAAGATGCAGGCGTTGTTGTAGCTCCAAGTAATGAGCATGCAATCCGTTATGCATTGAAATTAATGGGCAAAGAAGTAGACTTCCCTACAAAAGAATTTGTTGACTACACAGGAGAAAAAACAACGATTCCTGAAATTAGTGAATCAACTAGAGATTTAATTAACAATCCTCCACGTGTAATTAATATTGGTATTCAAAGCTTTACTGAACCAATTGTTGAATTTGGTGGTGAAGCATTACAGTTCACATGGAGACCAAGAGCTGGTGGAAACAAGAAATTAATTCGCATTCTAAACGAATTAGATAAGCGTGCGGATGAAATTGATGAAGCGAACGACAAGGTAGTTGAGCGTTTAACAAGTTCTCAACCATTCTTAACAGACGTTCGTCCAGCTTATGAATTAATTCCAGAGCTAGACACAGAAGAAAAAATCATCCTGCATGCAGGTCCTCCAATTAAATGGGAAAACATGACTGGACCAATGCAAGGATCATGTGTGGGTGCAATGCTCTTTGAAGGTTGGGCAACCGATGAAGACGATGCACTACAACAACTAGAAAACGGTGAAGTTCGTCTCATGCCATGTCATGATGTGGATGCCGTTGGCCCAATGGGTGGAATCACTACGAAAAACTTCCCAATGGTCTTAGTCGAAAACGATGCCGATGAATCTGAAGAAGGTTCACGTGGTGTCAGTATCATGAACGAAGGAATCGGAGAAGTTCTACGTTTCGGAGCAAACTCAGAAGAAGTTATTAACCGTCTAAAATGGATGCAAGATGTCTTAGGACCAGTGCTTGGAAAAGCAGTTCGTTCATTTGATGAAGGTATGAACTTAAATGTGATGATTGCCCGTGCAATTGGTATGGGTGATGAATTCCATCAACGTAACATTGCCGCTTCTTTAGTCTTCTTAAAAGAGATTACACCTGCAATTGTTGCACTTGATGATGTCAGCGGAGAAGAAAAAGAAGAAGTGATTCAATTCTTAGCTGATACAGACCAATTCTTCTTAAATATTGCAATGGCTGCTGGTAAAGCAATCGTTGAATATGCCCGTAAGATTAAAGAAGGAACCATTGTAACAACAATGGCACGTAATGGTGAAAACTTTGGGGTACGCATTGCCCAAACAGGGGATGAATGGTACGAAGCACCAGTCAACACGCCAGATGGTCTATACTTTACAGGTTACTCAACAGAAGACGCCAATAAAGATATCGGGGACAGTTCTATTACAGAAACAATTGGACTCGGTGGAATGGCAATGATTGCTGCTCCTGGAGTGACTCGATTTATTGGATTGAGCGGTTTAGATGATGCTCGCCGTATTTCTGAAGAAATGGAAAAAATTACGGTTGCCAACAACTCAACATGGTCTATACCAAACTGGGACTTTAAAGGGGCCGTAGCAGGAATCGATATCCGTAAAGTTGTAGAAACAGGAATTACTCCGATTATTAATACAGGAATGGCGCATAAAGAAGCCGGTGTAGGACAGGTTGGAGCTGGAACAGTTAGAGCCTCACTTGGCAGCTTTGAAGAAGCCTTAATTGGATATGCAAAAGCTGTGGGTATTGATGTCGAGTAAACGAAGTTCTCAAAATATACGAAGTACGTTTGCCAGAATCAGTTCGTATACTGAAGAATTACTCTCGCATAAAAACTATGCTAAAATCCATTCGGTTTTTCCGAATGGATTTAATTTAAATTTTGATGGCGAACTGATCTATATGAGTTACCATCAAAAAGGTATGTTATCAGCTATCGGATTAACGATCGACAAAGCAGTATTTACTGCTTTACATCCTTATTTAAAAGAAGGAGTACATGTCCGATTCCGTTCGAATCAGCTGATGTTTTATACAAGACCGAACGTTTTTATGATTGAAATAACCGATCAAACAATTGAACATTTAAAGGTCGTTCCCGTATCTAGAAAAACTTTAAAAAAGGTAGATTTGGAGGAAAATTTAGAAGCGTTAGATTTATTTAACCAGTCTGGATTTTCATCGAATCAAACGCTTTTTAACGTTTTAGAAGATATTCAAAAAGCAAAAGAAGTCAAAGTAAGTCATGCCAAGCAACTAATCGGTGGTGGAGTTGGTCTAACGCCCACCGGGGATGACTTTTTACAAGGGTTAATTTTGATGGAACAAACTTTAAAACAATTACCTCATATACAGGAAATCGTTCAAACGCAACTAAAAGAACGTTCAACGACCGATGTTAGTTTATCGTATTATAAAGCTTTATTTAAAGGCTATAGTAATGAGCCTTTAGTTCTCCTCTTTGAAGCTGTGAAAAATAACGATCTGGAACAGGTGCAAGAAGCTCTTTCACTTGTTGAAGAATACGGTGAAACTTCCGGTTATGATTTATTAACAGGTATTTTAACGTACCTACAAATTTTATAAGATGGGATGATAAGATTATGAACAAAAGAATTGTTGTTGCATTAGGCGGAAATGCTATCTTAACCGATGATCCAACCGCACAAGGGCAAATGGATGCCTTACGTTATACAAGTGAAAAATTAGTGGGCTTAATTGAACAAGATTATCAACTTGTTATTTCTCACGGAAATGGACCGCAGGTAGGTAACTTACTCTTGCAACAAGCTGCAGCAGATTCAGAAAAGAACCCTGCTTTACCTTTAGATACGCTTGTTGCGATGACTCAAGGGAGTATTGGCTATTGGCTACAAAATACGTTAAAAGAGAAATTAATGGCGGCGAACGTTGAAAAGCAAGTAGCGTCTGTTATTACACAAGTGGTGGTCAACGAAGATGACCCCGCATTTAAAGATTTAACAAAACCTGTGGGACCTTTCTTAACGGAAGAAGAAGCCAAACAAGCAACAGAAGAGACGGGAGACACTTATGTTGAGGATGCTGGTCGTGGCTACCGAAAAGTAGTCGCTTCACCAAAGCCAGAATCAATTGTTGAATATCCAGTCATTAATCAATTGATTGAAAATGATGTAGTGACTGTCTCAGCAGGAGGGGGCGGAATCCCTGTTGTTGCTTCAAATGAAGGTTATAAAGGTGTTGAAGCGGTTATTGATAAAGATTTTGCATCCGCAAAATTAGCAGAATTAGTGGAAGCTGATTATTTACTCATCTTGACAGGTGTCGATAATGTGTATATTAACTTCAACCAACCGGATCAAGAAAAGCTAGAAGAAGTCACGGTCAAACAGTTGAAACAATGGATTGAAGAAGACCAATTCGCAAAAGGTTCAATGTTGCCGAAAGTTGAAGCAGCTATTAATTTTGTTGAAGGACGTCCCGAAGCAAAAGCTGTAATTACTTCTTTAGAAAATGTGAATAATTTCTTTGAAGGCGGTTCTGCAACAGTTGTTTCTTTAGACTAAAGGAAACCATCAAAACAATCTGTCATTTTTCTATCTATTATGAATAGAAATGACAGGTTGTTTTTTTATTCATTAAAAAAGTGTTTAGAGGACTAGATATACGAGGAAAAGACCGTTCCTAAATAGCTTCCCCATGAGCTTCTGCTCGAAGGCGTAATAGTAGAATATATTTATTTTCTGCTATATTATAAATGCCACAAAGGAGGCGTTACTTTTGAACGGAAAAAAAGTATTTAGAATTGTGATGGCATTCATGGGAGTCTTTACTGGAGCTGGATTCGCATCCGGACAAGAAATTATGCAGTATTTCACCAGTTTCGGACTCTGGGGAATTGCCGGATCGGTTGTAGCTACTATTTTATTTGGCTTTGTCGGCATGGTACTCTTAGACTTAGGAAGTCACTATAATGCGACAACACATACCGATGTCTTTAATAATATTACCAATAAAACAATTAGTCGGATTATCGATATTGCTTTGATGATTACAATCTTTGGGATTGGTGTCGTCATGATAGCGGGTGCAGGCTCTAACTTAAATCAACAATTTGGTCTGCCTGTTTGGCTCGGAAGTGTTATTTTAGGAGTCTTACTTATTGTAGTCGGAATGATGGATACAGAAAAGGTGATCTCTGCGATCAGTTCGATCACTCCTTTCTTGATTATTTTCGTATTAGTGATTAGTGGCTATATTCTTATATTTACCGATTATTCTTTTCAAGCATTAGATCCTGTAGCTAATAGTTTGTCTTCAACGCTGCCACAATGGACCATTAGTGCGATTAACTATGCAGCCTTTAATATAACATTTGGTGCTTCCATGGCGTTTGTTATCGGTGGAGAAGAAGAGGATCAAAAATCAGCAGCAATGGGCGGACTCATTGGAGGAATTGGTGTCGGCTTGTTAATTCTATTGAATAACCTGTCCATCTTTGCAGCCGTAGAGGAAGTCAGTCAATATCCTTTACCAATGCTAGCATTGGCCGAAGAAGTCCATCCAATCGCTGGACTACTGATGTCTGTCGTTTTATTTGTATTAATTTGGAGTACAGGAATGAGCTTGTTTTATTCCTTCGCTTCACGTTTTGGTGAATCAGGAACGAAGAAATTTAACGTTGTCTTAATCGCTTCAGTCATTGTTGGCTTTGGTTTAAGCTTCTTTGGTTTCATGAACCTGATTTCTTATTTCTATCCAATTGTTGGATACGCTGGTATCTTAATCATTGCTGTCATGGTTTATGGTTGGTTCCAAAAAAGAAAAGCAACGAATAATTAAGGATTATAAATTAAAAAATACAACGAAGACTTAATTTTATTTATATTTCTTATAAAATAATGATTATATGAACTCCTTTCTGATAAGTATTTTGTATTTATCAGAAAGGAGTTGTTGTTATTCTTAAGAGATTTAAAATAAATACAACAAATGGCTATGAAAAAGCTGTTTAAATTTGAAAAATATCAGAAAATAGGAGCCTCATTATGAATCAAAAGGAACTACAAACCTTTGTTCAATCGATTTCAGATACATATTTTAATCAACCCTTTGAACATCAAGCAACGTTCAATCATCGCTTACGTACAACCGGTGGACGTTATCATTTAGAAACCCATCATTTAGATTTTAATCCGAAAATCTTAGAAATCTTTGGTGAAGAGGTATTGACTGGGATTATCAAACACGAACTCTGCCATTATCATCTACATCTTGCAGGGAAGGGTTACCGGCATGCGGATATGGACTTTAAAGAGTTATTACATAAAGTCCAGGGTTTGCGTTATACGCCTTCGATTGAAAACCAACAAGAAAAAGTCACTCGCTGGCTTTATACATGCCAAGGATGTAAAATGCAAATTTATCGAAAACGTCGCTTCAATGCTCAAAAATTTGTTTGTGCACATTGTAAAGGAGTTTTTAGACTAGAAGGTCGAAAAGAATTAAAAAACTTTTTAAAAAATTAATTCTAAAGAAGAGGGCAACCACAGCGTTTGTCCTCTTTAAAAATTGTTTTTATGAATCAAAGAAAGAAGAATTATGTTTTCTTTGTTGACAACGCTTACATAATGCGGTATCATTCTAAGTGAAGTAAGAGTTAGTGAATATAACTAATTTACTTTTCATATTTTTAATCATCTCCTTTCTACAAAGAAAAGCCCCCACGGAAAAGGGGCTTTTCTTATTTTTTTTGACTTATTTTATGAAATGAAAAAACTAGCACAAACAAATTGTGCTAGCCGATAAGAAACTTAAACTTTTATAACTTCAATCTTATAACCATCTGGGTCAATCGCAAAGAAATACGAAGCCGCTCCATCAGATAGCTCGGTTAAATCAGTGACTTCATAACCTTTATCTGTAAGCTCTTGGTGCTTACCTTCTAAATCTTCGACGCCTAATGCTATATGTCCATAACCATTCCCTAAATCATAAGGTTCTTCTTGGTCATAATTATAAGTTAGCTCTAGTTCATAATCATCACCAGGTAGGGATAAGTAGACGAGAGTAAACTCAAATTCTGGATAATCAAGTCGACGCGATTCTTCATAACCAAAAGCATCTTTGTAGAAAGCCAATGATTTATCCAAATCTTTTACACGTACACAAGTATGTAAACTTTTCATGCAAAATTCCTCCTTCGTAAATAGTAATTCTATTTTCTCTTTTTTAAGTCGATCATTCAAGTAATAACCTTAATAAATAAAAAACCAATGGCGTAAAAGGAAATCCTGCATTCTACAAAATAGAGTGGTAATTACTTTTTGTAGAACATTCCTTAAGCCATTGGTTTTTCTTATTTTTTATGCGCACAAGAAGACTCGAACTTCCACAGGGAAATCTCCCCACCAGCCCCTCAAGCTGGCGCGTCTACCATTCCGCCATGTGCGCTATATTGTAGCTGCATGATATATAATAACAGTATTTCGAAATTCTGTCAATTCAAAATAATTTCGAAGTTCATTTGCGAGAAAATAAAGAGAAGATTGCTTTTTATGGTATTTATTGCTATAGAATACGTTATCTTGTAGAGAGAAGGTTGCTGCGAGACGTTAATCCATTTATCGTCCCGGTGGAAGCTCACCGCGGGAAGTTAATCCGTTTATCGACTCGATGGAAGCTCACCACGGGAAGTTAATCCGTTTATCGACTCGCTGGAAGCTCGCCGCGGGAAGTTAATCCATTTATCGTCCCGGTGGAAGTTCGCCGCGGGAAGGTAATTCGTTTATCTTCTCGATGGAAATAACCTCCGCAAAAAATTCTTATCCTCACAGATGAAGTGTTTGATTTAGTAGTTGTTATTTAAATCATATTGTATTTTTATAAGTTCTATAGTTCGCGCTATGCCAAGGAATTTCGATCCAAACACATAAAAATAAAATAGTGATATAAATTAAAACGAAAACGGTTGCAAAAGAAAGTGGATTGTGGAACAATATAAGTATGTAAACGCTTACAATTAATGTTACACAAGGAGGAGTAAGGAATGAGCAAAAAGAACTGGAGAAAATATGCTTTAGGTCTTGTCACGGCGACTTCTGCAATTGTTTTAGCAGCTTGTGGTGGAGGCGGAGAGGAAACTAGTGGGAATGAAGACACAGGCGCAGGAGGCAATGGAAATGGCGAAGTTTTAGAAGTAGGTATCGATCCCAATTATACAGAGTTCGTTGAAGAAATTGCTCCAGCATTTGAAGAAGAAACAGGAGTCAGTATTGAAATTACAGAAGGCGATATGTTTGATACATTAGAAGCTTTACCTCTGGATGGTCCTTCAGGCTTAGCTCCAGACGTATTTATAGCTCCTTATGATCGTGTAGGGGGACTTGGACAACAAGGTCACTTAACTCCTGTGACACTTCCTGAGGATGGGCGATATGATGAGACGGATGTCCAACAAGTTACTGTAAACAACGAACAGTTTGCTTATCCATTTGTGATTGAGTCTTTAGTGATGTACACAAATAACGAATTAATCAATGAAATTCCTGAAACTTTTGAAGATTTAGAAGCATTGGCACAAGATGATCAGTTCGCTTTTGACAATGAAGAAGGAACGAATGTTGGTTTCTTAGCCAATTGGGTAGATTTTTACAATTCATATGGTCTAGTTGCAGGTTTTGGTGGATATGTCTTTGGTGAGGATGGTACCGATACAAGTGATGTAGGATTAAACACTCCAGAAGCTATTGAAGGAATTGAATATGCAACGACTTGGTTCCAAGATGTATGGCCAGAAGGTATGTTAGATGTGACAAGCTCTGGTGACTTTATCAACCAATCATTTACAAGTGGAGATACTGCCGCTATTATTGGAGGCCCTTGGGAAGTCGAAGAGTATCGTAACTCAGATCTCGATTTTACCGTAAGTGCTATTCCAACACTTCCAAATGGTGAAGAATATGCACCGTTTGCTGGGGGTAAAGCTTGGGCAATTAGTAGTTATACTGAAAATGTAGAAGTAGCTGAACAATGGTTAGAATATGTGACTAATGAAGTTAACCAAACATTATAGCATACGGACTACAGAGGAGAAGTCCCGGCGAATCAACAAGCCAGAGACACGATTCTTGAAGATGGATCAGATGAACTATCAATGGCCGTGATTGAACAATACAATAACTCGATTCCAATGCCTAATATTCCAGAAATGGCCGAAGTATGGACAGGCGCTGAAACGATGATGTTTGATGCTGGATCAGGAAATAAAACACCGGAAGAAGCAGCAAATGATACAGTTGAGATTATTGAACAGAATATTGAACAAACTTATTAGGTCAGCAATAGAAGAGCATAAAAATCATTTATAATTGGGAGGGTTTGACGGAGAAAGAGATTTTTCCGTCAAACATTCTTAAATGGCTTATAGTTTCAGTAAAAAGGAGTTGATTGTAGTGGATGATACGGCAACAGAAAATACAAAAGTAGAATATTCAGCAGCCGATAAAAAGCGGATAAAAAAAGCGACTTGGCTATCTGTCATTCCTGGATTTGGTCAGTTTTATAATCAGCAAACGCTAAAAGGAATTTTGTTTTTAGGACTGCTTCTACTATTTTTTATTGAAATGGTTGTATTTGGAGCGGGAGCTATCGAAGGGTTTATTACTTTAGGAACAACACCTAGAGAGGATCACTCCCTTTTCTTACTGATTGAAGGGGTCTTACAGCTATTAATTATGGTTGTTTTCTTGATCTTTTATGGTGCACAAATTTTGGATGCCAATAAAGTCGCTAAACTGAATGCATTAAACCCCAAAAATGTGAATCATTCGGCAAAAGAAATTATAAAGAATGTGTTTGATGGAGGATTTCCTTATTTATTGACTGTGCCCGCGTATCTCATTATGTTATTTACAATTATCTTTCCCGTTGTGGTGACATTATTTTTAGCATTTACAAATTACAACTTTTATCATATACCACCAGCAACGCTTATTGATTGGACAGGATTAGAGACTTTTACAAGCATCTTTACACTCAGTACTTATCGAGATACTTTTGTTTCTGTTTTATCTTGGACGGTGATTTGGACTGTGATGGCCACCACTTTGCAATTAATTATAGGTATTTTTACTGCGGTTGTAATGAATCAATCATTTATTAGAGGGAAACGTTTCTTTGGGGTGATATTGCTTTTACCATGGGCGGTGCCAGCGTTTATTTCAATTTTGACGTTCTCGAATATGTTTAATCCAAGTATTGGAGCGATTAATGAACAAGTTATTCCATTTCTAAATTCACTCATTCCTTTCGTGAAAATACCCGCTTTGGCTTGGAAAACTAATCCGTTTTGGACAAAAGTAGCGATCATTTTAATTCAAGGATGGTTAGGTTATCCGTATATTTATGTATTAGTCACCGGTATTTTACAATCGATTCCAAATGATTGGTATGAAGCAGCTTCAATTGATGGCGGAACAGCCATACAAAAATTCCGTTATATTACTCTACCTCATATTTTTGCGGTAGCTGCACCCATTTTTGTTACGCAATATACAGGAAATTTTAATAATTTCAATATGATCTACCTCTTTAATGAAGGTGGACCTGGAAGTGTAGGGAGTGGAGCAGGGTCAACGGATATTTTAATCTCATGGATTTACAAACTGACAACGGGGCAATCTCCGCAATATAACGTGGCTGCGGCAGTCACAATTTTTATATCAATAGTCGTAATTACGATATCGATGTTTGTGTTTAGCCGTTCTCGTGCATTCCAGATGGAGGATTAAGCGTATGACTAAAAAGAACAGAAGAAAAAGTCAAAAAAATAAAAGAAGATTAACCAGATTCTTTACTTATTTATATTTAACAATACTGTCAGTCATCGTAATTTATCCATTGCTGATTACACTCACGACAGCTTTTCAGTCAAGAAATATTATGGCCTTTGATTTAAGTTTTGCAGGGCCTTGGACGTTGGATAATTTTACGCGACTATTCACAGAAACTTTTTATGGAAATTGGTATTTGAATACACTAAAAGTAGCTACAACAACAATGGTTATTCAGGTGGCGGCGATCACATTAGCGGGTTATGCCTATAGTCGCTATCGCTTCACCGGTAGAAAACAGTCCTTAATATTTTTCTTAGTTGTACAAATGGTTCCTACCATTGCGGCATTAACCGCTTTTTATGTTATGGGGTTATTAGTTGGTGGGTTAGATCAACACTGGTTCTTAACATTTATCTACATCGGCGGCGGAATTCCAATGAATACGTGGCTAATGAAAGGTTATTTTGATACTGTGCCGATTGAATTAGATGAGTCAGCTCGTTTGGATGGGGCAGGACATCTCCGTACTTTTTGGCAAATTGTGCTACCTTTAGTACGGCCAATGATTGCAGTTCAAGCTTTGTGGGCATTTATGGCACCGTTTGGAGAGTTTATGTTGGCGCGATTCTTATTACGTTCGCCCGCAAATTATTTGGTAGCCGTTGGCTTACAAACTTTTATCAACAATCCACGTGAACAGAAAGTTGCCTTGTTTGCGGCAGGTGCCTTGTTGATCGCATTACCTATTTCATTAATGTTCTTTTACTTACAGAAACATTTCGTTTCAGGCTTAACCGCTGGAGGAACAAAAGGTTAACTAAATGATTTAGCTTAGAGAAATGTAGATAGGACGATATGAGTGAATACAAAATTATTTCCAATCAATTATTTTAAAAGTATACGGACACCAATAACAGCTTTCATTCACCGACAGCAACTTTCTTGGCCGAAGCTGATTCTTGTATTACTGTTTCTAAATGCCTTAATGACGATTCCAGTGACCCTCAACTTCGCTCAAAGGGACACTTATCCGATCGAAAGTTTCTATCCAAACATATTGAATGTATTGGAAGAACAACCTTTAGCTGAATTAAAAAAAGCCGATTATCATAAAGGTGAAATGATTGTAGCAGATCCTTTTATATTTAATAATGACTACGGGACGGTTGCAGGGGGATTCCACCAAGAAGAGTTGATGGAAGAGGAGAACATCCTGTTATTTAATCAACATGAATTTGTAATCAAAGAAGAGGGGGCACCAACCGCCAAGATTCCATATACAGAAGATTTCTCCTTAAAAAATATTCAAAATCAAAAAGAAGCTTTAAATGCATTGAGCAGACAGTGGTTTGTTCAAAATCAAGCGTTTGTAGTTGCCTTCTTTACTTTTATGATCTCTTCTTTCCTATTGGTGATGACGTTATTGGTTATTTTAGGAGCATCATTTTTCCTTTATTTAACGAAGAATAGTCATATCACGTCCATTACGACGTACAAAGAAACAGTGAATTTAGTGATTAACTTGCTTTCTTTACCTACCATTTTAGCGACTTTATTCGGGCTGATTCATTTTGATATTGTGCTCATGGTAACTATTCAAACACTTGGTTTGCTGATAATGTTAGTAGTTGTTTATGCCAAAACGCAGTTTAATGATAAGAAATTAGAATCAAAATAATCTTATCGTTCATTTGAAAGATGGCAGAAAGCAGTAACCATTATTCTTATTAATCTTTTGTTTTTTTTAGAGGAGAAGGCTGCCGTCGGAAGTTAATCCGTTTATCGTAGCGCTAGAAGCTCACCACAGGAAGTTAATCTTTTTATCGTCGCGCTAGAAGCTCACCGCGGGAAGTTAATTCGTTTATCGTCGCGCTAGAAGCCCGCCGCGGGAAGTTAATCCGTTTATCGTCGCGCTAGAGACTCACCACGGGAAGCTAATCATTTTATCTTCCGGATAGAAATCTTCTCAATCCTAAATCTCTTTTGCTACAAGAGAGACGATCTCTTTAATCGCCATTTCAATAATTGAATATGGACATTCTCAAGAAAATAGTAAATTGGCTATAAAAACAGAAAATAATCCTTGAAATGAATTATCGGCTTGCTTTCGTTCATGGGATCTGCTATTATAAAGAAGCTTATGCGATGAGCCGACCTGAACATTTGATTTTAAATTGAAGGTCATTTGCACATCACAGCGTAAGAATAAAAAGTGATGAAGAGCAAGTGCTGTGAACACTTCTCTTATCTATTCATTAAAAAATAAATAGATTGCCAGCAAGCGTAGACAATGACCTGTCTGCGTTTTTTTGTTCGCCCAGCATGGGCGAACTCTAACGGGTGCAAGTCCCGAATGCG
>CAJUOQ010000005.1 GCA_910588235.1 uncultured Atopostipes sp.
AGTGCCAGAAATATTGATAGATTAACAAGGCCGAGAACAACTTGACACAGACGATAGAAGAGAAGTGATTTTATTTTGTACCTATTTTTGTTAAAATAGAGATGTTGATGAATGAAATAAAAATATAAGCGTTGAGGTGTATTATGAAAGAACAACCGATTGGATTTCTAGACTCTGGCGTTGGTGGACTTACAGTTGCAAAAGAGGTTATGAAGCAGCTGCCAAATGAACAAATTTATTATATTGGAGATTCTGCTCGAAATCCTTATGGACCTCGACCGATGGCAGAAGTGCGTAAATTTACGCATCAATTAGCCCATTTTTTAGTAGAAAAGAATATCAAATTATTAGTCGTGGCTTGTAATACGGCTACCGTAGCTGCTTTAGATTCTTTAAAAGAAGAACTTCCGATCCCGGTGATAGGGGTTATCGAATCGGGGAGTAAAGTAGCAACGACAACGACACAAAACCATAAAATAGGGGTTATTGGAACTTTAGGAACGATTCAATCGAAAGAATATGAAAAACAAATAACAAATTTAACCGAGCAAACTGAAATTTATAGTGCGGCTTGTCCTCGTTTTGTTTCACTTGTAGAAGATGATCAATTCGAAAGCGAGTTAGCAGAAGAAATTGTTCAAGAAGAGCTCAGTTCTTTTAAACATACAAATATTGATACTTTAGTGCTGGGCTGTACACATTTCCCCTTACTGCAACCTATGATTCAGCAATTTTTGGGAGAACAGGTTACCTTAATTGATCCCGGTGTCGAGACAGCAAAAAAAGTAGCTAAGTATTTAACCGAGCATCAACTGTTAAATGAAACAGAACAAAAACCAAAAGAACATGTATTATTTACGACGGGGTCTGCTGAGAAGTTTGATGAGATTGCTCGTAATTGGCTCGGCAATAAACAGTATATAGTAGAGCATGTATCACTTGAGGAGTTTAGGGCGAATGACAAATAAAACAATCATTATTGCGACAAAAAACGAAGGAAAAGCTAAGGAATTTATAGAAATCTTTCATAGTTATGGGTACGAAGTAAAGACATTACTTGATTTCCCAGAAATTCCTGATATTCCAGAGACAGGGGAGACTTTTAAAGAAAACGCGCTCCAAAAAGCGACGGCTATTTCAGAGAAATTCAATACGATCGTCTTAGCGGATGATTCAGGACTTGAAGTCGATGCTTTAAATGGCCGCCCGGGGATATATTCGGCGCGTTTTGCGGGTGAACATGGAAATGATGAAAAGAATAATGAAAAATTATTAAACGAATTAAAAGACATCCCAACAGAAGAGCGAACCGCCAACTTTCATTGTTCATTAGTGCTTGTCGGGCCAAATCGTACGCCTCTTCATGTAGTAGGAGAAGTAGACGGCCTTATTTTAGAAGAATTACTAGGAACACATGGTTTTGGTTATGACCCTCTTTTTTACTTACCCGAATTAAAACAATCGATGGCAGAATTGACTCAAGAACAAAAAAATAAAATCAGTCATCGTGCACAAGCGATTGAACAGTTGAAACAACATTTAGATGACTGGTTGTAAGTAGAAACAAAGTAATGAAGAAGGTGAAAAGACGTGAAGGTGTTAATTGTAAGTGACAATCATCGAGACGAATATCGTTTAGAAGAACTGATGAATATTTATGAAAATGAAATCGATTTATGGCTCCATTGTGGGGATTCTGAATTTGGCATTAATCATCCTTACTGGGAAACATTTAAAACAGTCAAAGGGAATATGGACTGGGAAAAACAATTTCCAGAGGTTCGAATAGAGAAACTGGAAGATAAAACGTTTGGCCTTTTGCACGGACATCATCATCAAGTAAAAGCCACTTTAGCGCCTATGGCAGAAGTTGCGCAAGAAAATGAGGCGTCGATTATTTTTTATGGGCACACTCATGTAGCTAAAGTTGACCAAATGGACGACATCTTTTTTATAAATCCAGGAAGTATCAGTCAGCCGCGTGGCGCTCTTCGTGTAGGGTCTTATGCGATTTATGAAAAAAATGGAGCAGAGGAATTTATTCGTTTCTTCGATTGGGATCATAATGAACTCAAAGAACTATCACAAAAATTAGTGTAAGTATATCCGATAAATATATTGACCAAAATATGATATGAGGAGTAGTAAAATGATCAGCGAAAGAATGGAAGACATGTTAGTTAGCGACTTGGATTCACTTATAAAACCTGCAAATGAAGTAGCTGTTGTTGGTGCTCACAATACATTAGATCATGCTCTGCTTTTGATGACGTCTAATAAATATTCGGTTGTTCCAGTGATTGATGAAAAATCTCGAGTAAAAGGTTTGATTTCGATGCCTTTAATTATGGAGGCCATTATTGGGATCGAAGATGTCCAATTTGATCAACTAGGCGATATTACGGTGGAAGAAGTGATGAATACGGATTACCCAGTCGTTAAAATGGATTATGAATTAGAAGATGTCTTACGCACATTGATACATAATGCGTTTATCTCAGTGATAGATGAGGAAGGCGTCTTGACAGGGATTATTACGCGCCAAGTCATTTTAACCGGCCTGAATCGAATTGTTCATAATTTTGAACAAGTTTACGAAGTAAAAGATCGCAACAGAGAACATGTATAGATAAATAAAAAACCAGCAAATTAAAATATTTGCTGGTTTTTCTATTATGTTGCATCAATGTCCAAATCAAAGTCTCCATACGGTAAATCAATATTCGCTTTTGATAATTCACGAATATACATTTCATAAAAGCTATTCATTACTTCATATTGACCGCCAGGTTTGGTATACATAATGACTCGCATCGTTAATTGATTTTTATCGTTGGATACAAACAAGATATCACTTGGAGGGACAGTAATCTCTGAAAAATCGGAGACATGTTTTTCGTTTATTTCCTCGATAATATTACGGACACGTGTCACATCTGTATCAGGATACAACCGAACATCAATCAGTGCACGCATATCTCCTTTGGAACGATTACTGATTACTAAAATTTCTCGGTTAGGAATATAATGTATAGTTCCATCAAAATCTTTAACTTCTAGGTTTCGTAAGTTGATATTCGTGACTGTTCCTGAAACATCTTCAATTTCTACTTCATCGCCTAATTCTAGTTGACGACCGCTTAAAATTGTAAACCCATTGACTAAGTCTGAGACGAAACCTTGAGCCCCTAATGAAACAGCTAACCCTACAACCCCCGCACTCGCTAGTAGAGTACCGACTGGGAAGGATAATATTTCTAAAATGGTGTAGATGAGGAAGAAATAAAAGATGGTATGATAAACATTTTTTACCACACGATAAATCGTTTCGTAACGATTAGAAACTTGTTTATTTTTCTTCACAAAACGTTTAAAACCTGTTTCGATTGCCCATTTAGCAACTTTATTTAGTATAAAGAAAACGAGTAATGTAAAAAGGATCCGTACTCCGACGACAATTGCTTTTTGTGCAATGTCGCTCCAATTAAAAGACGAAATTAAATCCTCCATAAAGGATGGATTTTCAATCTCATCTAATTTTAGATCTTCTTCCAGTGTTTCTGCTAAATACATCAATTTCTACCAACTCCTATAACTACTTTCAAATAGATTCATATTACCTCTCTATTCTATCAGGAATCGCTTTTTAATGCAGGGTGTACCCCCTTATATTTTCATGGAGTGCTGAAAGATTTTCAGGGTGTATGACTTATTTAAAGAAGCAGAAGAAGTCCTTTAAAAATATTTCCATATAGTATGTTGTATAATTTGCAAAAGATTACAAGATAGTGGTAAGCTAGCTATATAAATTAATAACATAGAGAGAGTGATGAAGATGAGTTTAACAGGTGGAGAAATTGCTGGCTTAATTGCCGCGGTTGCTTTTGCAATTCTTGCTATTTCACTATCAATATCTATTTTCAAAATAGGCAGCGTGGTTTCTGAGTTGAACACAACAGTTGAAGAAGTCAATAAGACGATCTCCGTTGTTACGAAAAATTCGGACCATTTACTGGTGGAAGTAGAAGGATTATTAAATAAATCGAATACCACTCTAGATGATGTAAACGGTAAGTTAAGTTTAACCGACCCATTGTTTAAAGCAGTAGGTGACCTAGGTTCTTCTGTGTCTGATTTAAATAACGCAACACGTAATTTAACAACACAGTTAAGTGGAAAAGCTAAACCAGGTTCTACTGTGGGGATCTCTAGAAAAATTGGCAAGAGTGTTTCAAATCTCTAATGTTTATAAGTAAATGAATAGAAATATTTAAGGAGAGTGGAGAATTATGCATAGAGGAAAAGACAAGTTTAGAACAGAAGGATTTATTATGGGTGCACTAGTAGGAGCCGCTGTTGCAGCGATTGCTTCGTTACTATTCGCGCCGAAATCTGGTCAAGAATTACGAGAAGATATTAGCAAAGGAACAGATAAAGCTCTGGACCAAGCGGATGATTACTTAGGCACTGCACGCGAAAAAGGTCAAGATGTTGTTGAAGATGTTGAAGACAAAGCTTCATCATACTTTAACGTTGCTGGAGACAAAATCGAAGATGCAGCAGATGATGTAAAAGATAAAGTGAAAAAATAATAATATACATGAATAAAAAAGAGGCTGAAACTTCAGCCTCTTTTTTTGTTATCGGTAAATTGTTGCTAACTCTTTATCCATCGAAGTGAAAGGTTGACAACCTTCCTCAGTCACATAAACGCAATCTTCAACACGAACCCCAACTTCTCCGGGGACATAAATACCAGGTTCAATAGAGAAACACATACCAGGTTCTAAAATCGTTTCATTTGAGCCGTGGATACTTGGGAATTCATGAGCCGTTTTCCCAATGCCATGGCCTAAGCGATGGTTAAAATATTTGCCATAACCTGCATCTTCAATCACTTGACGAGCGATTTGATCTAATTCTCCGGCGCGCATGCCAGGTTTTACAGCTTCTTGAGCAGTCCGTTGAGCGTTTAGAACAACTTCATAAATTTCTTCTTCTTTTTCGCTAATTTCACCAAAAGCAACAGTTCTTGTCGCATCACTTGCATATCCGTTATAGATAACGCCTAAATCAAATAAGACGAACTCATTTTGCTTTAATTGACGTTCTCCAGGATTTCCATGAGGACTTGCTGCATGATCGCCGAAAAGGACCAGAGTAGAGAAGCTCATTTCAGATACGCCACGTTTTTTCATTTCCATATCAATGATCGCTGCCACTTCTTGTTCAGTAATTCCTTCAACTAAAGAATCCATACCAATCTGTAGTGCTTCGTCTGCTAATTCTCCAGCAATGATCATTTTATCAATTTCATCTTGTGTTTTTACCACGCGCATTTGATCGATAAAAGGTCCAATATCTTCGAAATTCGTTGTATTAAATGCTTCTTGTAATTGGTGATAACGGGCCACTGTTAAGGAAGCCTCATCCGTACAAACTAAATTTATTTCTTCTATTCTTTCAAAGGTCTTTTCTGAAATAATGCCCCAAGGATTTTCTTCATCCCTGTATGTATAAACATTTTCAACGTTTGATTGCTCTCTAGCTTCTTCTTTTTCTAAAGAAGGGACAAATAGAAAGTCATCACTTTGAGTCACGATGTAAGCGACAATCCGCTCATGGGGGTTACTTTCAAAATTTGTAAAGTAGGCCACTGTATTAGGATTATCTAAATAAACCACATCAATCTGTTCTGAAGCCATATAATCTTGTAATTGCATCCGTTTCTTATTCACTTTGGTCACTCCTTATAAAATCTCTAAAAACAGTATAACACGTTTCTAAAGTCTTGCTTGATGTAAGATTTTTCTCATCTTTTGAAAATATTTTCATTTTGAGGATGAAAGCGATTAAAATGATTGAAAATATTTTCATACTCTGTTAAAGTATAGAATGCAAAGATTATGAAATAAAACTTAATATGAAAATAGAAATGAGGATGTATAATGGCAAAACAAACCGTTACCATTTATGATGTTGCTCGAGAAGCGGGCGTATCAATGGCTACTGTGTCTCGAGTTGTCAACGGAAACCCGAATGTTAAACCTTCAACCCGAAAAAAAGTGTCAGATGTTATTGACCGATTAAAATACCGTCCAAATGCTGTGGCACGAGGACTAGCTAGTAAAAAAACAACGACGGTGGGTGTTATTATACCTGACGTTACAAACTTATACTTTTCATCATTAGCTCGTGGGATTGATGATATCGCATCTATGTATAACTACAACATTATCTTAACGAACTCAGATGGTGATGTTGAAAAGGAAAAGAAAGTACTCAATACAGTATTAGCACAACAAGTTGATGGCGTTATTTTTATGGGCCATCAATTAAATGAAGAAGTAAAAGAAGAAATTTCGCTTACAGATACACCTGTTGTCTTAGCGGGAACAGTCGATGATGAAAATGAATTACCAAATATTATCATTGATTATCATCAAGCGACCATCGATTCAACAAAATTATTAGTTGATAACGGTAATGAAAAAATTGCTTTAATTGGCTTAGACATCGATGCTGAGAAACAACAAGAAAGTACTGCAGGATACAAAGAAGCTCTAGAAGATTCAAATCTTTCTTTCGATGAATCCCTTGTAATTAAAGTGGCTCCAAATCGTAATTTCTCAGAAGAAATTGATTTAGCTTCTCAAGTACTAGATAAAGGTGTAACGGCTGCAGTCGTTGAAGATGACCGTTTAGCGATTTTATTATTAAATCAATTAATTGAACGGGGTGTGGATGTTCCTGAAGATTTTGAAATTATTTCTTCTAACAATTCACCATTAATTGATATTTCAAGACCGAAAATCACAACAGTCACACAACCACTATATGACTTAGGGGCTGTGGCTATGCGATTACTAACCAAATTAATGAATGAAGAAGAAGCAGATGATTTACACATTATCTTGCCTCATAGTATTAGTGAAAATGGTACAACAAAATAAAGTTAACCAAATAAAAAATGTAGGCTCAATTTTGTGAGCCTACATTTTTTTGTGCTTTTAATTATTCATCATCATCATTGTCCTCGTCGTCATCATCGCTATTGTCAGAACTTTCATAATTTTTCCAGAATTCTTCCAGTTCTTCAGATTTAGCACCTATCGAAAAGTCATAAGTAGTGGTTCCTGGAATATTATCTTTTCTGAATAACTCTTTTTTCGTCTGTCCGTCTGCTTTTACTTTTTGATCATTTGGTAATGTTACAGTCCCTGATTTCATCCCTGTATCTTCTAGTACAGAATCTTCTGTCACACTATCATCAGCAGGTGGTTGGACTGTTTCATTTAATCCAAGGGCTTCAGGCTGAACACTGTGGACAGCATTCATAATATTCGCCCAATTTCGTAAATTTCGTTGCGCAGGGCTCATCCCATCGACTGATTCTAAAGTCAAGTTTTGACCATAGCCCATCCAAGTTGTAAAGGAGAGGCGAGGAGTGACTCCCGCATACCAAACATCTGTGGTGTCATTGGTGGTTCCGGTTTTTGAAGCTAAATCGACTTCAAAGTTTAATTGATCAGGAATCGACTCAGCAGTACCTGCTGAAGTGGTGACATCTCTTAAAATATCATAGAGTAAATAATTAGCTGATTCTGGCCACACACGTACAGGATCTTGTTCATGTTGATAGATAACTTCACCGTTTGTTTGTTCGATGCGCTCAATAACATAAGGGCGATTAAAGACTCCTTGATTTCCAATAGCAGCATAAGCACCAGCTACTTCTGTTGGCGTAGGGCCACCACTATATCCACCAAGTGAAGTCGAAGCGTTGTGAAATTCATCATCTGAAATAGCCTCAGGACCGATCCCTAAAGTACGAACATAAGAGGAAGGATCAATTCCATTTTCCATCATGGCTAAATATATTTTAGTATTCGGAATATTTTGCGAGATGGCTAACCAGCGTCTCACATCTCCCCATTCGTTGGTTGTACGACCCACATTACTAATATTATGTGTACTATTTCCACTTGGTACAATCAGTTCTGTATCGGGCACAATGGTTGCTGGAGTTATAAAATTCTCAGCTAATGCAGGCCCATACGTGAGAATCGGTTTAATAGCAGAACCAGTTCCTCGACGAGAGTCAAAAGCAATATTAAATTCTGAATAGTCATAATCGCGTCCTCCAATAAATGAAAGTACACGACCTGTTTCATTATCGATCATCGTTCCACCTATTTGTACAGGGTATTCCGTTGTATGAGTTTCACCATTCTCATCGGTAGATGTCACAGTTTTCGCATGACCAAATGAGTTTTGGATTTCGCTGACACGCTGTTCAACCGCATGATGAATGTCTGGATCAATCGTACTATGGATCTCATAACCGCCATTTCTCATTTCCGCATCGGCTTCTTCAAAATACTGGTCTTTTAGTTCAGGATCATCTGCTAACTGTTCATTTGTAATTTCATCTTCGCGCAACATCTGCTGCATAATAATTTCACGAGCTTCTCTTTCTACTAAGTCATAAACATAAGAGCGTGAAGGGTCTTGTTTTTCTTCTCCAGAATGATGTAAAAAATCTGCTGAGATATCATAATTGATGGCTTCTTCATAAGAAGGTTGATCAATGTAACCTTCACGGTATAAGCTATAAAGGACTTGCTTTTGACGATTTAAACCAGCACTCAAGTCTTCTTTGACTTGGCCATGTTGTGTGTAAGGGCTATAAGCAATAGGACTTTGAGGCAGCCCCGCTAAAAAGGCAGCTTGTGGTAAGTTAACATCAGAAGCAGGGACGCCAAATATTCCTAGTGCGGCTTCTTCAATTCCCGCAATATTTTGACCATTATTATTTCTACCAAAAGGTGAAATATTCATGTAAGCTTCGATAATTTCCTCTTTTTCAAATTCATTTTCTAAATGTAAGGCGTATAATATCTCGATCGCTTTTCTGGAATGCGTGACTTCAGCACTTAAAATCTGCTGTTTAATTAATTGTTGGGTAAGGGTTGAACCTCCAGAAACTTGAGAAGCTCCTGAGACTTCTTGGATTCCAGCACGAATTATTGCTTTTGGAACAATCCCTTCATGTTCTTGAAAATTTTCATCTTCAGTAGCAATGATCGCATCTAAGATGAAGGGAGAGATATTATCAATAGAAATCGGGGTTCGAATTAAATCTACTCGCAAATTACTAATGGGACTATTGTCTGCATAATATAAGGTAGATTTTTTATTGTAATCTTGTATTTGAGCTTTCATCTCGTCATGAGTAGGAATCGGGGCATCTTCAACCAATGAAGCAAAATATCCAAGGGCTGAACCACCTGCCAGCGCTCCCAATACCAATAATAGAAGTAAGGCAACTCCTATCATTCCTTTCATTACGCGATAAAAAATATCAAAGTAATATTCAAATTTAATTATAAAATTTTTAAACGTTTCTTTATTGTTACTCGAAGAATTCTTTGAACTCATCTCTGCAGCCTCCTGTTTCAGTCTTTAGAATAATATAAATATAAATCTAGAATAAAATTTAATAAATGTAAATCATGGCTTACAATTATAGCAAATTGAAGGTCTATTAGCAAAACCGCTAATAACAAGAATTAGTGGTGAATGAATCGTTAGCCGATGATCTCCTTTAAGCGAGTAACCGCTAAAAAATCAGAGGGGCTTCTTCTATAAAAATGAAGGATATAGGTTAATTTATCGCTAACAAAGATTCATATTAAGATAAATAATATATAGGAGAAACATGTAAAAGTGCGAAGAAAAGAGAGTTTATTACAATTTTTCTTGTCAATTGTAATATTGTTGATACAGGATGATAATATACAAGTGCTATACTCTCTGTGTCGAGAAAATTAAAAAGAATATTATGTCATCTTATTTATATTATATTACATTACATAAATTATTTTCTGGAGGTACTACTTTTGAAAAAAAGAATTTTAAATGCCGCATTAACTTGTACAGTGTTAGGTTCATCCTTATTGGGAGCAACTCCCGTATTGGCAAATGACTATGATACACAAATCGAACAAGCAGAACAAAAGGCAGTAGAAAACGATCAAGCAGCAGATGGTTTAGACGCAATTATTAATCAATTATCAAATGAAGTGACATCTACACAAGAAGCATTAAATGGTTTAAATAGTGAAATTGAAAGAAACGAAGCAGCATTAGATACTGCTTTAAACGACTTAGAAACAGCGAATCAAGAGATGGAAACATTACTTGAAGAAATTGCTGTATTAGAAAAGAATATTGAAAACCGTTCGGCTAAATTAGAAGATCAAGCTCGAACTGTTCAAGTTAGTGGGAACCCCGCAAATTACTTCGAATTTATTTTAGATTCAGATTCACTTACCGATGTTATCGGACGAATTGATATCGTTACGAATTTAGTCCGTTCAAGCAATAGTATGATCGAAGATCAAATAAAAGATCAAGAAGCTGTTCAAGAGAAAACAGAAGAAACAGAACGTAAAATCGTTCAACAAAACGCGTTAGCCGGCGAATTAGAAAAAACTTCTGAAGAATTAGAGGTTCAAAAAGTATCTCAAACAGCGCTTGTTGCTCAATTAGAATTGGATAAAAATAGTGCAGAAAGTGATAGAGAAGCACTTCTAGCACAGCGTAATTCGGCATTAGAGCAAATAGAGGTTCTAAATGGAGAACGTGAAGCTGTACGAATCGCTGCTGAAGAAGCAGAAGCTGAACGTGCCGAACAAGAAGCAGCAGCTGAAGCAGAGGCTGAGGCAACAGCGCAAGAAGTAGAAGAACCAGAAGAAACACAAGTAGCGCAAGCTGAAACAGAAACACCAGAAGAAACGCAACAACCTCAAGAAACACAAGAAAATACGGTTGAAACAGCATCTGTTTCACCAGCCTCTTCAAGTAGAGAACGTAATGAAACACCAGCAACTAGAGAAACAAGTAGCAACCAAGGAAATAATGGCGGTTCAAATAATGGATCAAATAACAGTTCTAATAGAGGTTCAAATGGCGGGAACTCAAATAATACATCAACACCTGCTCCAAAACCAAAAGAAGAACCTAAGCCAGATCCAAAACCTCAAGCACCTGTTTCCTCAGGCAATGTATTTTCAATTGGTGAACAATATATGGGAACTCCATATTCATGGGGAGGAACATCTCCAGGTGGATTTGACTGTTCAGGCTTTACGCAATATGTTTTTGCTAAAGCTGGAAAATCGCTTCCTAGAAACTCTGCCGCACAATATGCAGGCGCAACAAAAGTTTCTAACCCGCAAGCAGGAGACTTAGTCTTCTTCGGTAGAGGATCTGTTACACACGTAGGTATCTATGCAGGTGGCGGACGATTCCTCGGTGCCCAAACCTCAACAGGTGTCGCTTACACAACGGTAGACGAATTTAGTACTTATGGAGCACCTTTAATCGGGTATGGACGTTATTAATTTTAAAAAAATAAATAAAACAAAAAATTCCGGTAGATCATAGGATCTATCGGATTTTTAATATTTAAGAAAGAATAAAATAAAGGATGAATATTTGGAACGATGGTTTAATGGACCTGTTCGTGTGGGGAAGATGAGAACCTTCAAACCTGATAGTTATCATGGCCAAAAATAGAAGATGTAAATAGATGAAAAACAGGTCACAGACTTAAAAAGCTGTAACCTGTTTTTCTAGTATTTTTAGAGGAAATAATACTAAAGATATTTTTCAGTTAGTGTCAAAAATTCTTCCACATCCGCATGTACTTGATCGATTGCTTTTTGCCAGAAATCAGATTGGGTTAAGTCAACCTTTAGATGTTTCGCGGCTAAATCTTCTGTCGACATATTAGCCGTATCTCTCAATAACGCAATATATTCATCTTCAAAAGAAGCATCTGATTCAAGTGCTTGACCGTAAACGCCGAGACTAAAAAAGTAGCCAAATGTATAAGGGAAATTATAGAAAGGGACTCCTGTATTGAAAAAGTGGAGTTTAGCTGCCCAAAACATTGGATGGTACGTTTCAAGCGCATTTTCATAAGCTTCTTTTTGCGCTGCAAGCATTAACTCAGATAAACGCTCAGCAGACACGACGCCTTCCTTTCTTTCTGTATAAAAAGCTTTTTCAAAAAGATAGCGAGCATGAATATTCATCATCATGGTAACACCACGGGATATTTTTTCATCGAGTAACTGAATCTTTTCAGCTTCTGAATCAGCATTGGCGATAGTGGCATCCGAGACAACTAATTCGGCAAAGGTTGAAGCAGTTTCGGCTACATTCATCGCATAGCTTTGATTTAAAGTCGGTAAATCTCGTAAAACTGAACTATGAAAAGCGTGACCTAATTCGTGGGCGAGAGTTGAAACATTGTCGGAACTGCCTGAAAAGGTCATGAAAATCCGTGATTGTTCAGATTCAGGAAGGTTTGCACAATAGCCACCTGGACGTTTTCCAGGGCGGTCTTCAGCTTCAATCCACTGCTCATCAAAAGCTATTTGAGCGAGACTTGCCATTTTTGGACTAAAAGTTTCAAAGTGATCAATAATAAAATCAGCTGCTTCTGTAAACGTATATTTCTTGGCTTCGAAATCACCAACATTCACAGCAGCCGTCACGTCTAACCAACTTAATTGCTTCATTCCTAATAATTGTGCTTTACGTTCGAGATACTCAACCATTTTGCCTTTATTTGCTGAAATAGTATCCCACATCGCTGTTAAAGTCTTTTCTTCCATGCGGTTATATTCAAGAGGTGGTTCCATAAAGTCTTCGATACCATGCGCTTTTTGATCTGTTAAACGGAAACCTGCCAAATGATTCAAAGTATTTGAAAATAAATCAGCTTTTTCTTTCCAAGCATTCTCCCAAACTTTTAACATTTCAGCACGTTTTTGAGGATCTTTTTCCGCATTCATCTTATTTTCGGCTTGACCGGCAGAATAATCAGTCACTTCTCCGTTTTCTTCGAAAGGAACTTGGATTGTAGCCACAAGCTCATTATACATATCGCCCCAACCTTGGAAACCATCAATGGATAAGTTATTAATTAGAGCTTCTTCTGGCGTAGAGAGAAGTTTTTGCGCTTGGGTACGTATTTCTTTTAGAGGGAAAGCGCTGGTTTTAAAAGGCTCTTGTTCCAGCATTTTATTAAAATCTTCTTCGGAAATAGCGCTCATTTTCTTCTGAAGGACAACGAGTGTATTGTTGAAATTCTTTGCTAGATTTGCGACGAGGTTCAAATTAAGACGAGCTTTTGTATCTGTCGTATCGGCAGAAGATAAACCAGAAATAAATGTTCGCGTCTCGCCGATTCCTTTCGTAATCTCTTCACGCATTTTTAAAATCTCTTCAAGCTGTTGAAAAGTAGGAGCATCTTCCGCAGGTCCCCAATCTTGAACAAGTGTATCGAAAGCAGACAATTGATTTTTGATCGAAGCGACTTTTTCATAAAATGCAGGAGAATCACTACCTCCGGGAAAAACACTATTCATATCCCATGTTTCTTGGTAAGTCATAAATCCATTCCTTTCATTATTTTCTAATAATATATTCATTTTACCGAAAAAGATTGTAAAAGACGAATAATTTCAGCTAAAATAAATGAAATATAGAAATAGGATGTTTTAAAGTATGCAAAAAAGAATTACATGGAAAGATAATATCTTTTTACTGATGCCTTTCGTCATTATGTTTTTACTATATTGGAGTTCCTCCATGTCTTATGAAACTCAGAGTTTGACCTCACCGCTTGATACTCTTCTAGCAGGAAGACCTTTCGAAAATCTTTTATCTCAGTTTGAATTTACATATGCTGGAAATTTGGTTTCGATTAAAAGTGATGGTTATGTTTCTTTTATTGAATTTTTTATTCGAAAAGGTGCGCATTTTTTCAGCTTTTTCTTTCTTGGTTTCTTTTGGGTCTTAGGTTTAAGAAAAAGAATGCGAGAAGAGTGGCTCGTTGTCTTACTTTCGATTTTACTTTGTATTGGTTATGCCTCTTTCGATGAATTACGTCAAAGCTTTCATCCGGGAAGGACAGGAATTATGGCCGATGTTATTTTAGACACTGCAGGAGCAATTGCTGGAGTGGGGATCGCTTGGTTACTGACAAAAAAGAAAGTCATCCAATAAAAAGTCATGAAAAATTCATCAGATTTATATGTACAAGTAGAAAAAATCTATTATAATAAATTCCATATTTAGTTATAGGGGGTTCTTAAAATGAACAATTCAAATAAAGTTCGACCAGAATACCGCTCAGAATATCGAGCAGAATTGGTCCATGTTCCTGAAGTGATCCGCCGCTCATCAGGAATTATTATAAATAGCAGAAGATACAAATCCTTCTTGTTTTCTTCTGATGTGGCAACGATCATGTATTCCGATGCGGATGTTGTATTGGCGGTCTACCCATATTCCCCACATCCAGCAATTATAAAAGCGTTAAGTGATGTTGCCCCTGTTCCGCTAGCTGCTGGTGTTGGAGGCGGGGTTACCCAGGGAAAACGCTCAGAAACTATTGCAGGTTTTGCGGATGCTTATGGTTGTTTGGCTGTTGTTTTAAATTCAGCCGTCAATGCAGAGACTGTTCGAGCTGTATATGAAGCCGTGGACATTCCGATCATTTACACCGTTATTTCTAAACACATGGAAATTGACGAGCATATTGAAGCGGGGGTCTCCATCTTAAACATCAGCGGTGGAAGAGAAACGAATGAAATCGTTCGAACTTTCCGTGAAAGATATCCAGATATTCCAATTATCGCCACGGGTGGAAAGACCGACGAACAAATTTTAAAAACGATCGAAGCTGGAGCAAATGGTATTTCTTACACCCCACCAACCACTCAAAAAGTTTTTCAAGAAAATATGGAAAAGTATCGTCAAGAATTAAGAACCGATGCGCTTGAAGAAGGATGAATATTAAAAGACTCACTTTTTGAAGTGGGTCTTTTTGTATCTTTAAAATATAATATCACTGCGGGTCGTTAATTCATTTAACGATCGGCTAGATGTTCACCGCAAGACGTTAATCATTTTATCTACCGGCTGGGTGCTCCCCGCGAGACGCTAATCGTTTTATCTACTGGCTGGGTGCTCACCGCGAGACGTTAATCGTTTTATCTACTGGTTGGACACTGACCACGGGCAGATAATCTATTTATGTTCCGGCTAGAAATCTCAAGTGAGGTTAGCGCAGGAAGACATAAAAAATAAAAAGAGTAATTCTCATGATTTACAAAACATTGTTTAAATAACTTTTTAGAATATTCAAAAAGGCGTCAAAGTGTGTTATAATAGTTCTTGTCTGATGTATGATAAGAAATAGAACTTAAGGAAGTGAAAAATATGGCAGGACATTCAAAATGGAACAACATTAAAGAACGTAAAGGTGCTCAAGATAAAAAACGAGGTAAATTATTCCAGAAATTAGTCAAAGAAATTTACCAAGCAGCTAAAGATGGTGGTCCTGATCCGGATATTAACCCAGGTTTAAGACTCGCAATTGATAAAGCGAAATCAAATAATATGCCGAATGATAATGTTGAACGTGCGATCAAACGAGCAACTGACCCGAACGAGAGTGCAAATTATGAAGAAATTGTTTATGAAGGATACGGACCTAATGGTGTGGCTGTTTTAGTAGAAACTCTAACCGACAATACCAACCGAACCAGTACCGGTGTCCGAGTAGCCTTTGACCGAAATGGTGGAAATTTAGGTGAAAAAGGTTCCGTCAGCTACATGTTTGATCGAAAAGGTTATATTGTCATTGAGCGTGAAGGTTTAGATATTGACGAAGATACTATGTTTATGAGTGCTTTAGAAGCTGGTGCAGAAAATCTAGAAACTTCTGATGAAGTCTTTGAAATCTATACAGAAGGCAGTGACTTTGGAGCTGTCCGCGATGAATTAGAAAAAGAATATACACTCGCTCAAGCCGATTTAACCATGGTTCCTCGTATGTTTGTTCCAATTGATGAGGAAAATAAAGAAACGTTTGAGAATCTTATTGAAGCGCTTGAAGATGATGACGATGTGAATGACGTTTATCATAATGCAGAGTTAGACTAAAAAAACAATACATTGATTTAGAATACTGAAATTCGTTATTTTGACGAATTTCAGTATTTTTTTATTTATTTTGAAGAAATTTCGTGAAAAACGAGAAAAGATGCAAATATTATATATAGGGAAAGAAATTGAGTGGACAAAAACAAGAAAGGGTGAATCTATGGTTATTGAATCTTTTGCCAAATACTTAATCCAAAATGCAAAAGAATATGGAACAAGTGATATTCATGTTTTACCTGCAAAGGAAAACTTTAATCTGTACTTTCGATTAAACGGACGAATGGAAAAACAATATACGATTGAAATTGAGGAGGGGGTACGCTTAATTTCCTATTTTAAATATTTAGCAAGTATGGACGTTGGCGAGCGTCGTCGGCCGCAAACAGGTTCTTTAGTCTATGAACTAGCGGAAAATATCCAGCAAGACTTACGATTATCAACTATCGCGGACTATAAAGGCCAGGAATCACTTGTGATTCGTTTATTGGAATTACAAGAAGAAATATCTCTTGAAAACAGCACTTTTTTAAAGCATGAATTACGTTTTATGAAACGACTCATTGCCTACAAAAGTGGCCTTATCCTTTTTTCAGGACCAGTTAATTCAGGGAAGACTACGACAATGTATCAATTAGTACGCAATCGGATGCAGCAATCGACTATGCAAGTGATCACGATTGAAGATCCCGTCGAAATAGAAGAAGAACAGTTTTTACAAATTCAAGTCAATGAACGAGCGGGAAATACTTATGAAGAATCTTTAAAAGCGAGTTTACGTCATCATCCCGATATTATTATCGTTGGAGAAATTCGGGATGAAGAAACCGCGCAGATGGCCGTCCGCGGAGCTTTAACTGGACATTTGATTATTGCCAGTGTGCATGCCAAAAACGCAGAAGGTGTGCTCGCGCGGATGAATGAGTTAGGGATTTCTTTGGAAATGTTACGTCAAACAACAATTGCGATTGTCTTTCAAAAATTATTACCCCTTTATTGTGGGTTATGTGAAGGCTACTGTCACTTACATTGTTCACATTATCCAGTCAATCAAAAACGGGCAGCTCTTTATGATGTCCTGACCAGCGAGGACATTCAAAGAATTACCGTTGCTGAAACAAAAACGGCCACCGTTAAGCGTAAACGAAATTTTAATCATTTGTTAAAGAAGGTGTACCTATATGGCTTCGTTTCAACAGAAACTTACAACCAGTATTTTATCCCGTGAAAAACCAGGTGAAAAAGGTATTTTTTTAAAGCGAGTGGGGATGTTATTGGAAGAAGGCTATTCGATGAAGGAGGCGCTGACGTTTTTATCAAAAATAGAAAAAGGGGTGACCAAAGGTTGGATTCAATCAATCCAAGAAGGCATGATTTTGGGCCATGCGTTTCATGAAGAATTAGAGAAACTTGGTTTTTCAAACAAAACATGTGCTCAGATCTATTTGGCTTCTCAAATAGGAAATTATAGTCAAACCATTACACAATGCGGTGAACAACTTTTAGAGAGCTTAGAAAAACAAAAGAAATTGCGTTCACTTGCGACTTATCCTTTGCTCCTAGTGGTGTTTCTTCTGAGTATGTTGTTGTTCATGCGTTTTTTGATTTTACCGCATATGGAGTCTTTATTTATAGAGACGGGATCTGAACAGAACCTCTATTCCAATCATTTAGTATGGATTGTTTATTATTCGCCACAAATTTTACTAGGTTTACTCGTTTTGTTTGTTATTGGTGGGTTTATTATAAAAAAGCACCTCGAGGGAAAAAGTATGCTTGAAAAAATCAATTTTTTTATGGCAATGCCTTTCGTGAAAAAGTATTTAAAAGATTATTATACGCAATTTTTCTTTTTCGAATGGGGGAATTTATTTAAGAGTGGCAATAGTTTTCAAGACATTCTTTTCATGATGCAAAATGGTGAGGCATCGAAATTATTGCAAGAAACGGGGCAAGTTTTAGCAGCAGAAATGAAATTAGGAAAAGCGATTCATGAAGCCATTAATGTCTTACCGTTTTTCCATAAAGAAGGATTACAAGTCATTACGCACGGGGAAAATTTAGGGAAATTAAGTACCGAAATGTTGGTTTATGCCTCTTATTGCGAAACTCGACTGAATGAACGAGTAGAAAAACTAATGAGTAAAATTCAACCGATTATATTTTGTTTTGTAGCTTTAATGATTATCGCAATTTACAGCGCTTTGATGTTACCAATATTTTCTTTAATGGAGGGATTTTAAATGAAAAAAATAATGCAAAAGATGAAAGAAGAAGACGCTTTTACGTTAATAGAAATGGCTCTGGTTATCCTGATTATTGCCGCTTTATTATTAATTATTATTCCAAATATAGGCGGGGTCACGGAGACCGCAAACGATACGACGAACGACGCAATCGTCCAAACCGTCGAAACACAAAGAATTATTTATGAACTAGAAGAAAATGTAGAAAATGCTTCAGCTGAAGAGTTAGAAGCAGCAGGCTATATTACATCTGAGCAGTTATCAGCTTATAACGCTGCAAGATAAGGATTTGAATGGATATGAAAACAAGAGAAGCAGGTTTTACTTTAATTGAATCTATCCTCCTCTTAATGATCACAGCCTCTTTACTACTCGTCCCGATGCTCTCCATTAATAAAATGATTGACAGCATCCAAACTGATTTATTTTTCCGTGAACTTACTTCCAATATTACATTGATGCAGAATCATGCGATTTTGAATGGTGAAACGACAAGTGTCCAATTTGTGCCTGGGGCTGTTGATCAAGTACGCTTCCGGGTGAATAACCAGACGACTCATCCTTTGAATCGAGAGTTAAAATTGGAAAATGGTTTATATGAATTAAGAGGTCGAGAATATAGTACATTTTCTTTTGCGCGAGATACAGGAAATATCTCACAAGCAAATACACGTGCTTTTCGGACGACACAAGGGGATTATGAATTGACTTATTGGTTAGGAAGTGGTCGATTTGAAATTACAAAAACTGCGGATAAATGAAAAAGGCTATTTACTTTTAGAAAGCTTGGTCACTTTAGCAATGATTGCGTCTATTTTACTTCTTCTATATCCGTTAATTGTGGATTGGCTTGTATTACGTGATCATGAAAAAGAGCACGTTGAAGATATGAGAGTGTTATACGAACATTCGATGCAGTGGCCACAAATTCAAAATACTGAAGCTCCTTATTTAGTTGAAACCACGGACACCTCTTTAACGATTTTAAAAAATAAACAAGCGATGGGCGTGGAAATTTATGAAATTGAATGGGATTAGACAAGCAGGCTTTACACTCCTTGAAGCGCTAATTGCTTTATTACTATCTTCTCTAGTGTTGCTTTTACTAGCTTCAGGTATTCTAGAAGCCAGTAAAATAAAAGAAATCCTGGTGAATGACTCGCAAGCAGAAGCGACTCAATCCCATACGGTGAGTGGAGATCGCCAGCTGGAATGGCATCTTTTTTTAAACCAGCTGGAAACTTATTTAGAAGGCACCAAAAATCCACAAGTATTTAAAGAACAGATCTTGCTTGATGAATGGGAGGAAGAAACAAATAGATATGTCGTGACTCGTTATGATCAAAGAGGCTCAAGAAATAATTTTGTTCGAAGTAAAAGCAATGGCTACAATAGAATGTTGACAGGTATTCAAACTGTTCATTTGAAAAAAGAAGAAGGCTGGTTATTATTAGATTTTACATTTAGAAATGGAGAAAATTATCAAGGGAAGGTCTGGGTGAATAGTTGGACAGAAGAAACAGAAGAAAATCATTAAAATCTGAACAAGGGTATTTGCTCATTTCAACGCTCTTCTTTTTAATATTTAGTGGTCTTTTTTCCCAATCCCTGATTAAAATTTCAGGAAACCATATCTTACAACTACAACAAATATCTTCCGCTTATGAGGCTAAAACAACCCTTAATATGAGTAAGGAATTATTAAGACAACAAGCCGCAACAGAAGAAATGCCTGAAAAGGGCTCAATGATTACTTCGGTGGGAACTGTTTTGATTGAGCGACAGGAAACTCCTGCAGAATTTATCTTTACTTTAACTCTGACAACAAATACGAACATGCAGTATTTCGACGAATTCGTGCTAGTGTTACCCGAGGAGGAAGAAGACGTAGAAGCGAAGGATGAAGAAACAGAAGAAAGAGAGGAGCTGGAAATAGAAATACAAGTAGATGAAAAACAAGCACCAAATAAAGAAGAAGCGGAAGAAAACACGAGAGAGTCAGAAGGAGAAAGTGAACAGGACCTAAAAAAAGAAGCAAAAGAAGCAACCACCCCAAATCAGTAAGACGAAAAGATCGTTCAAAAATGGACGGTCTTTTTTATTATTTGTTCTGACTTCCTGTATAATAGAAAAAAGAGAACAGAAGTGAGGGAACAATATTGGAACTAGAGAATACTAAAATTGGATTTATCGGTTATGGAAATATGGCCCAAGCAATGGCGACAGGTTGGGTAAAAACAGGTGGATTGGATCCTGATCATATTTATGCAAGTGCTCGTAATTTTGAAAAATTAAAGAACAACTGTGAGCAGCTAAGTATTCATCCTTGTGAAAATGTGGAAGCACTCATTGAGCAAGTAGATATAATCATTTTAGCTGTAAAGCCTCATCAGATAGCAGCCGTTGTAGAACCTATAAAAGAAAAATTAAAAAATAAAATAGTAGTCTCCGTTGCTGTAAATTATACTTTTGCGATGTTTGAAGAAATCTTACTAGAGGGTACTGCTCATTTAAGTATTTTACCAAATACGCCTGTTTCGATTGGAGAAGGCATTATTATTATGGAAGAGCAGCATTCTTTATCAGCAAACCAGTTTACACTTGTTACGAGATTATTTGAACAATTAGGTCTTGTACAGACGGTAGCTACAGAACAATTAGGTGTGGCTGGAGCTGTTGCTGGTTGTGGACCAGCTTTTGCAAGTATATTTATAGAAGCCCTAGCGGATGGAGCTGTAAAGTATGGTCTACCAAGAGAAGAAGCTTATCAATTTGCGAGTCAAGTGCTTGTAGGGACCGGGAAGTTGCAACTCGAAACAAAAGAACATCCAGGAGTTATGAAAGACAAGGTAACCTCTCCAGGCGGGACTACGATTAAAGGCGTGACGGCTTTAGAGAAAAATAACTTTCGACATGCGGTGATTTCTGCATTGGATGCGATTGAAGGGGAATAAATGATCTTTGTTTCTGACAACTTTAATTTTTGCTAGCCTATATTTATAGTGGATAGTTTGCTATAATAGAGGACGGCTTATAGATTGTCTGAAAGATCTGACAAAGAAAGGTGAACATTCATGAAACGAGTAAAAAATGTACAAAAAAAGTTAAATGATTATAAAATCGATGCATTACTAGTCACCAATATGTATAATGTACGATACTTAGCGAACTTTACAGGAACAACAGGTCTAGCAGTCATTACAAAAGAGAAAGCTTATTTTGTGACTGATTTTCGCTATACAGAGCAAGCAGCAGAACAAGCAGAAGGCTTTGAAATCGTAAAAAATGAGGGACCTATTTACGAAGAAGTTGCTAAAATTATCGAAAAAGATCAAATAAATACGATTGGTTTTGAAGAAGAAAATATTACATTCGCTACATACAAAAAAATTGAAGAACTATTCCCAAGTGAATTAAAAGCGATCTCTGGTTTAGTTGAAAAACTTCGAGAAGTGAAATCTGAAGCTGAAATTGAAATTATTCAAAAAGCTGTAGATATTGCTGAAAAAGCCTATGACTATATACTTGGCTTTATTAAACCGGGAATGACAGAGATTGAAGTCGCCAATGAGTTAGATTTTTATATGCGAAAACATGGCGCAACGGGAGTCTCTTTCGACACGATCGTCGCCAGTGGCGTGCGTTCAGCGATGCCTCATGGTGTCGCCAGTGAAAAAGTGATTGAAGAAGGGGACATGGTCACCATTGACTTTGGGTGTTATTACGAAGGTTATGCTTCAGATATGACTCGTACTTTCGCGGTTGGTGATCCGGGAGAAGAATTAAAAGAGATTTATGAAATTGTAAAAGAAGCGAATCTTAAAGTAACAGCTGCCGCTAAAGCTGGAATGACTGGTGCAGAATTAGATGCCGTCGCCCGGGACTACATTTCAGAACACGGATACGGTGAAGCTTTTGGCCACACAACAGGACATGGTTTAGGTTTAGAAGTTCACGAAGGACCGGCTATTAGTTTTCGAAATGAAAATAAATTAGTAGAAAATAATGTCATTACAAATGAACCTGGGATTTATATTCCTGGTTTAGGTGGCGTAAGAATTGAAGATGATTTAGTCATTAAAGAAGATGGCAATATCAACTTAATGAGTACATCAAAAGAATTAACGATTCTGTAATAGATATAGTAGATTATCGTTAAGGGATTTAGAAAAAAAGATACATTCATGGTAAAATAAAAAATGAATAAAAAAAGTCGACGAAAGGTGATCACATGATTTCATCTAATGAATTAAAAAGAGGTCAAACCATTGTTTATAATGACAATATTTGGCGCGTTTTAGAATTTCAACACGTAAAACCTGGAAAAGGTCAAGCATTTGTCCGTACAAAATTGAAAAATTTAAGAACCGGTGCAAATCAAGAAATTACTTTCCGTGCAGGAGAAAAAATAGAGCCCGCACATATCGATACAAATACGATGCAATATCTATATGAAAATGATGGTTTGCATGTCTTTATGGATATCGAAACTTATGAGCAAATTGGCATTCCAACAGCTCAAATTGAAGATGAATTAAAATTCTTAAAAGATGGTATGGAAGCAGATATTATGCTTTATGAAGGTGAAGTAATTGGTGTTCAATTACCAGCTAAAGTGAATTTAGAAGTAGCTAAAACAGATCCAGGCATTCGGGGAGATACGCAAAGCGGTGGTTCTAAACCAGCAACACTAGAAACAGGCGCAGTTATTACCGTACCATTATTTATTAACGTGGGCGATGTCCTAGAGGTGAACACAGAAGATGGTACATACAGTTCACGTGTATAGTGAGTAATTGAAGGAGGAAAAAATATGATTGAAACTTCAAACAAAAATAATCCGCTGGGAGAAATTAAAGTTTCAGCTGAAGTATTAGAAGTTATTATAGGCATCGCTTCGCTAGAAGTTGATGGCGTTTATGGGATGCGCGCCAATTTATCGAGTGACATCCGCACGATGCTTGGTCGTAACGAACATTCAAAAGGCGTTTCTTTAAACACCAATGAATACGGAACGCTTGTCGATGTATACTGCTATTTTAACTATGGCGTCAACGTTCCAAAAGTTGCGAAAGAAATCCAAGAAAATGTAAAAGATCAAGTTTACTATATGACAGATGTTGAATTGGACGAAGTGAATGTTCATATCGTTGGGATTGTTCCAGAGCAATCGACTGAAATTGATGTCTTAACCGCTAGCGATTTAGATTTAGGAGAAGTAAATAAGTGATGACAGTTAGACGTACAATTCGTATTAAAGCTTTTCAAGCATTGTTTCAATTAACTCAAAATCCTAGATTATCTCATGAAGAAGCAATTACTCATGCGATACAGTATTCTCTTGAAGATAACGAAGAAGAAGTTGAAAATCTAGAGGCTTTAAAAGAGATCCTGCCAGGGGAAAATATAACGGAACAAATAGCGACAGATGCTTTAGATTATTTACGAGATTTAGTGAGCGGTGTTTCAGAACATCGGAAGTATATTGATGAACAAATTGAGGAACGTTTAAAAGATTGGTCGATACAGCGGCTTGATTTAGTCAATTTATTGATCTTGAGAATAGCGACTTATGAATTGTATTTTCATGAAGAAATTAATCCAAGTATCGTTATGAATGAAGCAATCGAAATAACAAAATCCTTTAATAATGATAAAGCTAGCAAATTTGTTAACGGAGTGCTTCAAGGAATTTTAGATACAAAAGAAGCCTAAATTGGCTTCTTTTTTAATTGGAAAAAACGAAAAGCTGGTCCATTTCATTGTTATTCAGCTTGTAATCCATAAAAGCTTTAAGTGGCTATATTCTAGAATCATAAGCACAAAAATTTCTAATCACTAAAGAATAGAAGGGAGTGAGCGTATGGAGCAGTATTTAACTGTTTCGCAATTAACGAAATATATTTCTCGCAAATTTGAATATGATCCTTATTTGGAACGCGTTTATTTAAAAGGCGAAATTTCCAATTATAATCCCCGCAGGAAAGGTCTGCATCAATATTTTAATTTAAAAGATGAGCAGGCGATTATTTCGGCGGTGTTGTTTGCGGGTAGTGCACGCAATATTAAATTTGTCCCGGAGGAAGGGATGAGTGTGATTGTTCAGGGTCGTGTGTCTGTTTATGAACGTGGTGGAAATTATCAAATTATCATCGACTCAATGCAGCCGGATGGCATTGGGGCACTTTATTTAGCTTATGAACAGACCAAAGAAAAATTAACCAAAGAAGGTCTTTTTGCGCCTGCTTTGAAAAAATCGATTGCAAAGTATCCCAAACGGATTGCAGTGATTACGAGTTCAAGTGGGGCCGTGATTCAAGATATCTTAACGACGGTGAAACGACGGTTTCCTATTGCGGAAGTGATTCTCTTTCCGACAGTGGTTCAAGGAGAGAGGTCAGCAGATTCAATTGTGAAAAACATTGAACGAGCAGAAGCAAAAGATGATATTGATACGATCATTATTGGTCGAGGAGGCGGCTCCTTCGAAGATTTATTTTCATTTAACGAAGAAAAAGTGGTGCGAGCGATTGCCGATGCAAAAACGCCGGTTATATCATCTGTCGGTCACGAAACAGATACGACACTAACAGATCTGGTCGCTGATTTGAGAGCGCCGACTCCGACCGCTGCCGCTGAGTTAGCAGTGCCTGTATTGACCGATGAAATTTTAAAAATCGATGAATATAGTCAACGATTGACTCGTACGTTTCAAGCAAAACTACAATATTTATCGAGCCAGCTTTCCAAAATTTCCCAGTCTGTCATTTTTAAACAGCCTGAACGACTTTATGATGGCTATTTACAAAATGTGGATCAACTTGAAAATAGATTATTACAAGAAATGGATCTTATTTTAAGAAACAAACAACAAACCGTTGATCTTTTAAACCAGCGTCTCAAAGGTTATCCTGTCAAACAAATGATTAAAGAACAACAAGTGACAGTGAAACATTTACAAGGGGACTTAGTGCAAGAAATGGAAGATTATTTACAGAAAAAGAACTTTCGTTTAGAACAAGCGATGCAAGCTCTAGAGCATTTATCTCCCTTAAAAATACTCGCACGAGGCTATGCGGTTGTTGAAACTGAAGAAAATATTACCCGTTCAATCGCTGACGTGGAGCTAGGAGATCGAGTGCAAGTAACGCTTAATGATGGGAACTTTGAAGCGACGGTCGAAGAAATCAATGAGAAAAAGGAGCAGACAGATGGCTGAACAAGAAAAAACATTTGATGAATCATTAAATGAATTAGAAAAAATTGTTGAAAAATTAGAGCAAGGAGACGTTCCTTTAGAAGAAGCTCTAGATAAATTTCAAGAGGGCATTACTCTAAGCCGAGAATTAAAAAAGACACTTCAAGAAGCTGAAGAAACACTAGCTAAAGTTGTAACTGAAAATGGCGATGAGGAAATATTTGAGGAAAGCGAATAAGAGGTGTCGAAGATGGAAAAAACGTTTCAATATTTTAGTGAAGAAAACTTAGAAAATTTTCAAAACTATTTATTAAGTCACATTGAAAAAAATAGTGGCACAGAATTAGAAGCAGCTATGAACTACTCATTGGATGCGGATGGCAAAAGATTACGTCCTTTACTGTTATTGGCGGTCCTCGAGGCATTTAATGAGAAAGTAGAAAAGGGTTACCCTGCAGCGGCTGCTTTAGAAATGATCCATACTTATTCATTAATTCATGATGATTTACCGGCGATGGATAATGATGAATTACGTCGAGGCAAGCCGACTAATCATATTCAATTTAACGAAGCAATGGCTATCTTAGCAGGAGATGCGTTACTAACTTTAGCTTTTGAAGTGATCACTTTGGGGCAATTATCTGCTGAAACAAAGGTAAAATTAGTCACTTTACTCGCAGAAACTTCAGGCTATAAAGGAATGGTTGGTGGACAACAAGCAGATATTGATGGTGAAGAAGCTGAACTTTCGCTAGCTGACATTGAAAGTATTCATTTACGGAAAACAGGTGCTTTGATTAAGATGGCTACTGTTTCTGGGGGACTGATTGCTGGTAAGGAGACAGAAGTCTTAGAAAGCCTAGAAAACCTGGCAGATGAATTAGGCATTGCTTATCAGATTCGCGATGATATTTTAGATGTCGTCGGCTCAGAAGAGGACCTTGGAAAAGGTGTAGCGACTGATGCAGCGCTTGGTAAAAGTACTTATCCTTCATTGTTAGGTCTTGACGGCGCCTTTGAGGCCTTAGGTAAACGTTTGACGAAAGCAAAAGAAGCGATCCACCAAATTGAAAAAAGAGATTCAGCGTTTCAACCAGACTTACTTGTTAGCTTTGTCGATCAATTAGCGCTTGAGGAGTATCAATAAGTGAAAAAGCAGAGAGCAGATGAATTACTGGTGCAACAAGGTTTAGTAGCTGATCAAGCAGAAGCACTATCTTATATTTTAGCGGGAAAAGTTTTTACAACTAAAGAAACAAAAATTTTAACAGCCGGAGAAAAGCTAGCAAACAATACAGAACTCTATATCAAAGGGCAAGAGAAAAAGTATGTCAGCCGTGGTGGATTAAAATTAGAAGAAGCGATTCGTGCATTCAACCTGCAATTACAGGATAAAATTGTCTTAGATATCGGAGCTTCGACGGGTGGTTTTACAGATGTTGCTTTGCAGAATGGCGCAAAACTCGTGTATGCTTTAGACGTAGGCACGAATCAATTGGTCTGGGAGCTCCGTAGTCATGAGCAAGTCGAAGTCATGGAGCAAACAAATTTTCGCTATAGTGAACCAGAAGATTTCACAAAAGGGTTGCCTGATTTGGCAACGATTGATGTCTCTTTTATCTCCTTAGAATTAATCTTGCCGCCGTTATATTCTATTTTAAAAACAGCTGGAGAGGTGGTTGCTTTAATCAAACCTCAGTTCGAAGCGCCACGTGAAGATATTGGAGAAGGGGGCATTGTGAGAGATATAACCGTCTATCAAGAAGTTCTCGATCAGGTACTCACATTTGCTCAAGAAACATCGTTTGGCTTGCTTGACCTCACTGTTTCTCCGATTACGGGAAGCAAAGGAAATATTGAATTTTTGGCTCATTTCAAAAAAGATAGCCTAAGCCAGAATAAGGAAGCACTTATTGAAGAGGTCCTAAAGAAAGTATCCGAAAGAAAAAAATAAAGCATACATTCTATTGGTGAGGAGGGATACTGTGTTACTTGAATTACGTATTCATAATTTTGCTATTATTGAAGATATTTCATTAGATTTTGCGCAAGGAATGACTGTTTTAACGGGAGAGACAGGTGCTGGGAAATCCATTATTATTGATGCTGTGGGGCTGCTGGCCGGTGGTCGTGGTTCTGCAGATTATGTTCGCCATAATACTAAAAAATGTGTACTTGAGGGTCATTTTACAATGCCTAAAACGTCTCAACTAAAACAATTGTTGGATGACGAAGCGATTGAACACGATCATGAACTTTTGTCCATTCAGCGGGAAATTTATCATACCGGGCGAAGTGTTTGTCGTGTCAATGGTTCATTAGTTACGATCTCACTTTTAAAGGAAATTGGTTCCTATTTAATTGATATCCATGGACAAAATGAGCATCAAGAATTAATGCAAAGTGAAAATCATATTCAATTACTTGATTATTTTGGAGATAACAAACTTGAAAAACTAAAAGCAGACTATCAAAAAGATTACCAAGAGTATAAAGCAACTCAGAAAAGATATAATGACTGGCAAGATAAGGAACAAGAAATCGCCCAAAAAATTGATATTCTTCGTTTTCAAACGGACGAAATCGCCGAAGCCGATTTGATGCCTGATGAGGAAGAAGAATTAGAGGAAGAAGAGCGGCGACTTGCGAATTTCCAAAATATTATGGAATCACTTACCGCTAGTTATCAAGTGTTGCAAGAGGGAGAACCAAGTGGACTTGAAATGGTCGGACGAGCAATGGATGAAATGGAAAACATTGCAGAAGTGGATCAACACTTAGGTGAAATATCCGAAAGATTAACAGATGCCTTTTACCAACTGCAAGAACTAGCCAGTGAGATTTATAATGAAATGGATCAACAAGAATATGACGAAGAACGGCTAAATGAAATTGCCAGTCGTTTAAATCTGATTCAACAATTAAAACGTAAATACGGAAAGACGATTCCGGAAATCTTAGCATTTTACGAAAAATCAACTGAAGAATTGGACCGCATTGAAAATAGTACGGAATCAAAATCGGCCCTGTTAGATCAATTAGAAGAACTTGAAGAAAGATTGCTCGTAAAAGGGAAAAAACTATCAAAAATTCGTCGAAAAGTAGCTGATGAGTTAGCTGAAGCGATTCATGAACAATTAAAAGCACTCTATATGGACAAGGTAGAATTTGTAGTCAATTTCCACACTACTTTAGAAGAGTTAACGGTGGATTCAGCCAATCGGAATGGCTTAGATACGGTTGAATTCTTTATCTCGACCAACCCAGGAGAACCGCAAAAGCCTTTAACAAAAATTGCATCGGGTGGAGAACTTTCACGGATGATGTTAGCAATGAAAAGTATATTTGCAAAATCTCAAGGAATTACCAGTATTATTTTTGACGAGATTGATACGGGAGTCAGTGGTCGAGTAGCACAGGCGATTGCGGAGAAGATCCACTCTATCTCCGTTCATTCACAAGTATTATGTATTACTCACTTGCCTCAAGTAGCAGCCATTGCTGATTATCATCTCTATGTGAAAAAGGCCATGATTGAAGACCGAACAACGACCGAAGCAATTATTTTAGAAGAACCAGGGCGCGTTGAAGAAATCGCTCGAATGCTTTCTGGGACCCAAACCACAGAGGTTTCTTTACAAGCAGCCGAAGAGCTGAGAAGAAATGCGCAATAAAAAAAGTGCTTAAACAAAATAAACATTCGTTAAGCACCTCGTTTCTATGATATATTTTAAAAGAGACTAAAGACAACAGATACAATCGGAATAAGCATCGCAATCACCACTAAAATAATAATGGCTTTTGCTAGTTTATTCTTTTTATCATTTTTAGACATAATTACCACCTTTTCTATTCCTTAAAATTGTATGTTAGGTAAGTAAAGTTGTCAAGATAGATTAAGTTTTCTTTTTATTATTGGAATTATTTGATACTATTTAGATGAACATTTAAATAAAGGGGAGAGTATTTTGAGCAAACAACAAATTGGTGTTATTGGAATGGCCGTAATGGGTAAAAATTTAGCCCTTAATATTGAAAGTCGTGGATATTCAGTATCCATTTATAATCGTACGACCTCAAAAGCGGAAGCAGTAATTGAGGAAAATTCTGATAAAAACCTTCATTTACAAACAACCATTGAAGAGTTTGTGGATTCATTAGAAGTACCAAGAAGAATTGTTTTAATGGTACAAGCTGGAGCAGGAACCGATGCTGTTATCCAACAAATCTTACCTTACTTGGATAAAGGGGATGTTTTGATCGATGGTGGAAACACCTTCTTTAAAGACACCATGCGTCGAAACGAAGAACTAGAAGAATCAGGCATTTACTTTATCGGAACAGGTGTTTCTGGTGGAGAAGAAGGAGCACTAAAGGGACCTTCCATTATGCCAGGTGGACAAAAAGAAGCTTATGATTTAGTTGCTCCGATTTTAGAACAAATCGCTGCGAAAGCACCAGCAGATGGTGAAGCATGTGTGACTTATATTGGCCCGAATGGTGCCGGACACTATGTTAAAATGGTACATAATGGGATTGAATATGGGGATATGCAATTAATCGCTGAGACTTATCACATTATGCGTGATGTTTTAGAGTTATCGAACGATGAAATTGCCGAAATATTTAAAGAATGGAACGAAGGCGAACTCGATAGTTTCTTAATTGAAATTACAGCAGATGCTCTAACAAAAATTGATCCAGAAACCGGTAAACATGTGGTCGATATTATTTTAGATCGTGCTGGGAATAAAGGGACTGGAAAATGGACTTCTCAACAAGCTCTTGACTTAGGTACTCCACTACCAACGATAACAGAAGCTGTCTTTGCTCGTTATATTTCAGCATTGAAAGATGAGCGAGTAGAAGCAAGTCAGGTGATTGCTGCACCGGACAAGAAAGATTTAGACATTGATCGTGAAGCTGTTCTGGAACAATTGCGTCAGGCCTTATACTTCAGTAAAATAATGAGTTATGCTCAAGGCTTTTCACAATTACGAATGGCTTCTGAAGAATATGATTGGAACTTGCAATATGGAGAAATTGCAAAAATTTGGCGGGCAGGTTGTATTATTCGAGCACGTTTCTTGCAAGATATTACAAACGCTTATGATGAAAATCCAGAACTGCCAAACTTGTTATTAAACGATTACTTCCGCGATATTGCTGAAAACTATCAACAATCTGTGCGTGATGTTGTCGGTTTATCTATCCAAGCAGGTGTACCCGTTCCTGCCTTTTCATCTGCTATTTCATATTACGATTCATACCGCTCAGAGCGTCTACCAGCGAACATCATTCAAGCACAACGAGATTACTTTGGCGCACATACTTATGAACGAGTGGATAAAGAAGGAACTTTCCACTTCGATTGGTATGGTGACAAAGGCGAAGAAGACTGGAGCTAATCTTTCTGTTTGAAATGAATAAAATTAAACGAGTATTTCCCAAAAAAGGAATACTCGTTTTTTTGGTGGAAATCAAGCATTTCTTTCGATTTTTTAGGAAAAGTTCTCTAAGTGTGAGAAGATAATGAATATATTACTCACGAGAAGCCTAAAAGTATGCTATGATATAATATGAAAATGAGGATTATATGAAAATTTATATTAAAAACAAAAAACATTTTTGTTTTATGGAGGCCGCAAAATGCAAAATATTTTAATTATTGAAGATGAAAAAAACTTAGCACGTTTTGTTGAATTAGAATTAAAACATGAAGGAATGAAAACGGAAGTTCATTTAGATGGACGAACAGGCTTAGAAGCTGCGCTAGACGAAGAAAAAGACTGGGATTTAATCTTACTAGATTTAATGTTACCCGAATTAAATGGTTTAGATGTCGCCCGTCGTATCCGCCAAGTCAGCAATGTTCCAATCATGATGATGACTGCCCGAGATTCAACCATTGATCAAGTGTCAGGCTTTGATCATGGGGCAGACGATTACATCACAAAACCTTTTGAAATTGAAGAACTACTTGCACGTATTCGTGCATTAGGACGCCGTATCGATATTGAAAATGAAAAAAATCGAGTCCAACAAACAACGCTCACTTATCGAGATTTAGTGGTTGAAAAAGAAAATCGCGTGATTCGACGAGATAATGAGATTATTGAATTAACGAAACGAGAGTATGAATTACTTGTTGAATTAATGAGTAACTTAAATGTTGTGTTATCTCGAGAACTTCTTTTGAATAAAGTATGGGAATACGATAAAGAAGTCGAAACAAATATTGTCGATGTTTACATTCGTTACTTGCGTAATAAGTTAGATAAACCGGGTGAAGAAAGCTATATTCAAACGGTTCGTGGAATGGGGTATGTGATGCGTACATGAGAAATATATTTAAAAGAGACGAAAGAAAGGGTTCAACCGTCCAAGGACGTTGGACCCTCTTAACAATGTTGGTGATCTTTCTAACATTTACGATCTTCTCGTACATTTTATTGAATACTTTTCAACAAGTCGTTCTCGATAATGAGGCGGCAGAAATGGAAGATTTATCAGAGGAGTTATTAACTCGTTTTAGTAATCGGTATTATCCTCTAACGGAAGATGCGACAGAATCGATGTTAGAAGAACCAGAGATTGAAATAGGTGCTGTTCCATCCCCAGGTTATCGCATTGATAGAGAAGAAGAATATAAACCCCCTGTTTCCTTAACAAAGGGCGGTATTATAGTCAAAGTATACAGTCCTGATGAAGAGCTTGTTTATGAGACAGATTCAGAAGAATTTGATTTTATGGCCACCGAAGAGAAAAAAATCGCACAAATCGCTGGGCCTTTTGGGAAAGCTTTATCCCTCACAGAACCGATCTATTCTAGCTACAATGATAATTTATTAGGTTATGTGCAAGTTCTACAGACACTAGAAGGATACCATGAGATGACCGATGACTTGATTAGTTACATTATAATTATCGGAATTGCTGCTTTAATATTCAGTTCTATCGTTGGTTGGTTACTGATCAGTACATTTACCAAACCCATAACCAAGCTAACAGCCGCTATGGAATCTATTCGTGAAAATTTAGAATCCGATGTCCGTTTAGATGAAGGGACTAAAAATAACGAATTTTCAAAATTAGCACGCACTTATAATGAAATGGTTGATTTAATGCAGTCCAATATTCGAAATCAATCGGAATTTGTTGAAGATGTCTCCCATGAATTGCGGACACCAGTGGCCGTTGTTGAGGGGCATCTACAAATGTTAAATCGTTGGGGGAAAGAGGATCCGCAGATTTTAGAGGAGTCAATCGAAGCTTCTCTACAAGAAACTAAGCGGATGAAAACACTCGTTCAAGAGATGTTAGATTTATCTCGTGCGCAAGAGATCGATGTTTACTTTAAAAATGAAACCACAAATATTACGGATTTAATTCGTCAACTGGTCACCAATTTTAGAATGCTTTATCCTGATTTTACGTTTAACGTCGATGATGATATTCCAGATGATACTTATGTGAGTATGTATCGCAATCATTTGGAACAAGTCTTTGTAAATATCTTAGATAACGCGGTTAAATATTCTACCGACCGAAAAGAAATTCATATTTCTTTAGGAGTTCATAATCATCGCGTAGATATTGCCGTACAAGATTTTGGTGCAGGAATGTCTGAAGAAGATTTAGATAAAGTCTTTAATCGATTTTATCGCGTAGATAAAGCTCGTAGTCGTGAAAAAGGAGGAACCGGCTTAGGTCTTCCGATTGTAAAAGAATTGGTTGAAGGTTATGGGGGAAGAGTTTCTGTAGATAGTATTTTAGATCATGGCTCTGTTTTCCGTATCCATATTCCAATTAGTACAGAATAACTAAAAAAATGAGGTTAGGATTTAATCCTAGCCTCATTTTTATTTAAGTTATTTTTTTCTGTTTCTTTGTTGTTTGCCAGCGTTTCGATTTCTATTTCTGTTTCGATTCGCATTTCTGTTTCGATTTTTATTTTGTTGTGCATCCGTTTCTTCGGCAGAAATATTTTTTGGTTTTGATTTTCTTTTCCGTTGCACTGTTTTAACATCGCCCATTTCAGCTTTTACTCGAGCTTCAATTCTTGGCTTGTAGTAGTGCTGATTAAAGAATTGCTGAACTAACGTAAACACTCCGGAAACCATCCAGTAAAGCGCGACACCAGCTGGGCTGGAAATACTGATCATAATCATCATGATCGGCGTGATATACATCGTCATTCCGGCTGATTTTTGTTGTTCTTCTGGCATATTGGCAATCATCATGCGTGATTGGACGAAGTAAATAAGTCCTGTAACTGCAACAAGAATGATACTTGTTTCTCCAAGGTGAATCCCTAAGAAAGTGGAGTTAGCGATCGCTTCGGAACGACGCAATACTTGCAACATCGCCACAAAGATGGGCATTTGTAAGAGTAGAGGCAAACAACCGGTGAGTTGTCCGGTAAGACTCACATTATTTTCACGATAAACTTGCATTAACTCCATTTGTAAAGCTTGTTGTTCTTCTGGATCATCCGTTGCTTTGATCTCTTCTTGAATTTCTTGGGTCACTGGTTGGATCCCTTGCATTTTAACTTGAGATTCAATCATCCCTTTTTGCTGTTTTAAAGTAAATGGGAGTAGAATCAAACGGAATAGGATGGTAAAGACAATAATCGCTACCCCGTAGTTTCCAAGAAAATCAGCAAAAAGATCTAACAGTTGTCCTAACGGTAAAATCAAGAAATCATAAATAATTTCTGATAAAAAACCTTGAGGCGCTCCTGTCTCTTGGTCAAATCGCATACAACCTGACAAGAAAAGGACCGTACTCAATAAACCTCCAGTTAATAAAAACTTTTTAACTCTCGTGTTTAATTTACGACTCTTCACATTATTCATTCCTATCTAAAATCTATTCTTAACATGATAATGATACATGAAGAGCGTATTTATTTCAATGACGTTCGCCAAATCCATTATAATCAGTAATCGATGAATCGTATTCGATTTCTACACGATCCACTTGGGCGCTAGGCGAAGGGCCTTTGGCTAATTCTTCAATAAACTCATTGATCGATTCGCTATCTCCCAGCGCTTCAATATAGACTGAACCATCATTTTCATTGCGAACAATGCCATTCACATTTAAACGTTTGGCTAGTTCAGTCGTTGTAAAACGAAAGCCGACGCCTTGTACTTGCCCATAAACTTGGGCTTTTATTTTTAGGGAATTTTCGTTTTCAGGTGGCTTATTTTTATATTCAACTTTTCCAGGTTTTCTATTTTCTTTATCTTTATTAAAAAAACTGTCAAAAATAGAGCTCATTGTGATTACTCCTTTTTTCATTATTTAGTTCTATTTTAACTGGTATCTTCTTTTAAGGTCAATAATTAGATGTTAGATTAGAGAAAGTGGCACCGTTTAGTTTAGTCACAGGTGAAAAAGAGCCGCTAAAGGCAGAATGGGAACTTTTGTTTTTCCCCTAAAATACTGTAAATATTCATGATATAATGAAGACGCAGTTTTAAAGAGAGTAAGGAGATTAGTATGAGTAAAAGAAGAAAGCGTGGACGCAAAAAGAAAAAGGGCTACTCCATTGAATTATTTGGTATTATTTTAATTTTTATAAGTATCCTTGCCATTGGAGAATTTGGTTTTGTGGGCTACTTTTTCGCAAATATTATCCGATTTTTTGTAGGAGAAACTTATCAGCTTTTTTCAGCTTTAGGTATCTTACTGGGTATCCATTATATATTTTATGGAGAGAATCCAAAGTTCAGTACCCATCGTTTTATTGGTAGTTTATTGCTATACATTGCATTGCTTGTATGGCTACATCTACGCCTGTTTGAGCCTATTATGGAAGCGGATGTTAACATTATTTCCGCTACTTGGCGAAGACTGCCAAGCTTATTTAGTGCAGGGATAGCGACCCAATCCATCGGAGGCGGAATGATTGGTGCTTTATTATATGCTGTTAGCTACTTTTTATTTGCAAATGTCGGCACTTATTTTTCAATCGCACTTTTAGTATTTATCGGCATCATGAGTATTGGAAATTTTTCATACAATGCTTTATTTACCGAATTAAAAAAGATCGTCGGTACATTCTTCAATTGGGTGAAAAATATCTTTAGCAAAATTAAAGCCACTTTCCAGCAAAATATTCAAGTGGACTCTAAAAATAAAAAGAAAACGTCCAAAGAAAAATCAGTGGACAAGAAAGCTTCTAAGCAAGAAGAAGAAAATGAAGAGACTCCGCCAAGAAAACGAAGAGAACCCGTTCCTATTGAGGGGATGAAGCAGACCTCTCTTCCTATTGAAGGCATGGAGTCCCCTGAAGCAGCAGAAAAGCAAACAGCGAAGGAAAAAGCAACAGAAGAAGTTGATGATAGTGAAGAATTGTCCATTAATTTTGTTTCCGATGATGAAAATGAAGATTATAAATTACCTCCATTGTCTTTATTAAACAAGAATGAGGCGCCAGATCAATCCAATGAATATTCAATTATTGAAGAGAATATTAAAAAACTAGAAGATACCTTTGAAAGCTTTGGCGTCAACGCGAAAGTCGTCAAAGCAAATCTAGGGCCAGCTGTGACAAAATTCGAAATTGAACCGGCAACAGGTGTGAAGGTTAGTCGGATTGTGAATTTAGCCGATGATATTGCTTTGGCTCTTGCAGCCAAAGACATTCGAATGGAAGCCCCGATTCCTGGAAAAGCACTCATTGGGATTGAAGTTCCAAACTCGGAAATTACGGCGGTCTACTTTAATGAAGTCATGAAAGAACTTGAACAGACAAACAGTGACCATCCATTAGAGGTGCCTTTAGGAAAAGATATTGGCGGAAATGTCACCACCGCTGATTTATCAAAAATGCCGCACTTATTAATTGCGGGTGCAACCGGATCGGGTAAGTCAGTAGGGATTAACGTGATTATATCTAGTTTGTTAATGCGTACAAAACCTCATGAAGTTAAAATGATGTTAATCGACCCGAAAATGGTGGAGTTAAATGTGTATGATGGCATTCCTCACCTGTTAACACCTGTTGTTACAAAACCGAAAAAAGCAGCACGAGCGTTACAGAATGTCGTGGAAGAGATGGAAAAACGTTATGAGTTGTTTGCTATGAGTGGCACGCGAAATGTTGAGTCTTATAATGAGCATTTGCAAAAGATGAAAGAAGCAGGCGAAGAAGATGTTCCTTCAAAACTTCCTTATATTGTCGTCATTGTAGATGAGTTAGCAGACTTGATGATGGTAGCAGCGAAAGAAGTAGAAGATTCTATTATTCGTCTAGCACAAATGGCTCGTGCAGCTGGGATCCATATGATTTTGGCAACCCAAAGACCAAGTGTGGACGTTATTACAGGTTTGATTAAAGCCAATGTGCCTTCGCGAATTGCTTTTGCAACTTCCAGTGGAACAGACTCACGGACTATTTTAGATGCGAATGGTGCTGAGAAGCTACTCGGTCGAGGAGACATGTTATTCCTACCAATGGGTGCGAACCAAACCCGACGAGTCCAAGGTGCATTTATCACAGATTCTGAAGTACAAGCTATTACAGAATTTGTTCGTAATCAACAAGATCCTAATTATGTAGAAGAAATGATTCCAACAGAAGAGCCCAAAGCCGGTGACGGTGGAGGTAGTGATGAACTATACGAGGAAGCTTTTGAAATTGTCAGAGAATTAGATACTGCTAGTATTTCTCTCTTGCAGCGGAGATTGCGTATCGGTTATAACCGAGCAGCAAATATCATGGATGATTTAGAAGCGAATGGTATTGTTAGCCCACAAGAAGGATCAAAACCTAGAGATGTACTTGTTTCTCCACCAGAAGAAGAGGAAGACTTAAATTTAGAAAATGAAACAACATTTGATTAATAAGACGAGCCATAAAACCACACCAAGGTTTTATGGCTTTTTGTTCGTCTATGTATGAACAAAAAAACACTTAATTTATTTTATTCGTTTTTACAGCGGTTTCATTAAGTAATAAATGTATAATAGCGGTTTCAAAATGTTTAATTTTCCTTTCCTTTTTTATGCAGTAATGATATGATAGACATGAAATAAGCATTACATAAAAATTACATAGCTTGCTATGTAAAACGGAGGAGAAATGATAATGCAAAACTGGAAAAAGCTGACAATTTTTGGAGCTTCTGCTTTAGCACTAGCCGCATGTGGGAATGGTGGATCGGAAGAAGGGACAGACGAAGGAACAGGCGGAGAAGATGATGCAGACTTTACAATCGCGATGGTTACAGATACGGGTGGAGTAGATGATCGCTCATTTAACCAGTCTGCTTGGGAAGGTATGCAAGAATGGGCTGAAGGACATGACTTTAGCGATGATACGGTCGCTTATTATCAATCTGAAGCTGAAGATCAATATATCCCGAACTTGAATGCAGCGACACAAGATGGTTTTGATGTTATTTATGGAATTGGTTTCTTACACTTAGATCCAATTACAACGATTGCAGAACAAAATCCAGATCGTTGGTATGGAATTGTTGATGAGGTCGTTGATTTACCGAATGTTGTTTCATTAACTTTCCGCGACCATGAGAACTCATTTTTAGCGGGGATGGCCGCTGCTTTAACGACTGAAACAGATAAAGTCGGTTTCATCGGCGGTATCCGTGGAGCAGTCATTGACCGTTTCCAAACTGGATTTGTAGAAGGTGTTGAGCACGTCGATCCAGAAATTGAAGTGGACATTCAATATGCAGACAGCTTTGGAGATGCGGGCGTTGGACAACAAACAGCATCTGCTATGTATTCAAACGGTGCAGACATCATTTTCCACGCAGCTGGAGCGGTTGGTAATGGTGTGTTCCAGGAAGCCCGTAACCGTATGGAAGCTGGATCAGACACTGATTTATGGGTCATTGGAGTCGACCGTGACCAGTCAGCTGAAGGGGACTATGACGGTGGGAACTTAACTTTAGGTTCTACAATTAAAAATGTTGGAACAGCTGTTTCACAATCTGCGGATGCTGCAATGGAAGGAAACTTCCAAGGTGGAGAAGTTATCGCTTATGGATTAGCAGAAGAAGGAATTGACTTTGTCACTGATGGAAATATTGCGGATGAAGATTGGGAATTAATTGAAGAAGCGCGTCAACAAATCGCTGATGGCGAAATTGAAGTGCAAGAATTCACTTATACAGAAGTTGAGGACGCAGAGTAATAATCCATTCTCTTTTATTACTTAAACGCTAGTCATAAGTGACTAGCGTTTTTTTAACAAAAAAAGGTAATTTTACCTTGCAATTCTCGATATTGTTCCTGATAATTACTTTACTATATATTCTTTATATTGAAGAATGTTTTATAATAAGGAGGAATTCATTTGACCACATCTGAGGTTGTCGTTGAAATGCAACATATTGTAAAGCAATTTGGCGACTTTAAAGCAAATGATGATATTAACCTTGAAGTACGGAGGGGCGAAATCCATGCATTGTTAGGTGAGAATGGTGCTGGAAAATCAACACTAATGAATGTACTGACAGGATTACTAGAGCCTACAGAAGGTGAAATAAAAATCAAAGGGGAACCTGTACAGATCGATTCTCCCGATAAAGCGGATGAACTAGGGATTGGAATGGTTCACCAGCACTTTATGTTAATCGATAAGTTTACAGTGGCTGAAAATATTATGCTGGGAAATGAAGAGCATAATGCAGGTTTCATTGATGAAGAAACAACAGCGAATAAAATTTTAGAATTATCGGACCGCTATGGGTTGAAAGTTGATCCTTATGCAAAAGTGGAAGATATTTCTGTTGGACAACAACAAAGAGCTGAGATTTTAAAAGTTTTATATAAAGGGACGGATATCCTTATTTTAGATGAACCAACAGCTGTCCTTACACCACAAGAGATTGATGATCTAATGCGCGTTATTCGTTCATTAGCCGATGAAGGCAAAGCAATTATTTTAATTACTCATAAATTAGATGAAATCAAACAAGTGGCCGATCAATGTACAGTCATTCGACGAGGACAAGGGATTGGGACTGTTGACGTTAAAGAAACTTCTCAGCAAGAATTAGCGGACATGATGGTCGGACGAGCAGTAAGCTTTTCCGTCGATAAAGGGCCTGCTCATCCGGAAGAAGTTACTTTAGCTGTCAATGATTTAGTCGTCGAAGATGCACGAGGATTAAATGCGGTCAATGGTTTGAGTTTTGAAGTCCGTAAAGGCGAGATTTTAGGAATTGCTGGAGTGGATGGAAATGGACAAACTGAACTTATTCGAGCAATCACAGGCCTGATGCCGTCTCAATCGGGTAGTATCCATTTAGATAATGTCGACATCTCAAATAAATCACCACGTTATATTACAGAGACAGGACTGGCTCATATTCCGGAAGATCGACAACGACATGGCTTGATTTTAGATATGTCGCTAGAGGATAACATGGCTCTTCAAACTTATTATAAACCCCCATTAAGCGAAAATGGGATTCTTCAACATAAAGAAATTGAAAAACATGCGATTCGTTTGATTGAAGAATATGATGTGCGTACGCAATCTGAAAAAGAACCTGCTAGTTCACTATCTGGAGGTAACCAACAAAAAGCAATTATTGCTCGGGAGGTGGAACGAAATCCAGATTTACTGATTGCCGCTCAGCCAACTCGTGGATTAGACGTCGGAGCCATTGAATTTATCCATAAGCGCTTAATTGAACAGCGGGATAATGGCAAAGCTGTCTTGCTGATGAGTTTTGAATTAGACGAAATCATGGATGTTTCTGACCGTATTGCCGTCATGTATGATGGGAAAATTATTGACATTGTGGAGGCGAACAATACATCAGAAACGGAACTAGGTCTATTGATGGCTGGCGTTTCTCGAGAAAAAATTGTAGAAGAGCATAAAGAGGAGTTGAGCGTAGGTGATTGAAGTAAAAACGGATAGTTGGCTGAAAAAAATATCGGTTCCGGTTTTAGCTGTATTATTTGGATTTTTAGTCGGTGCGATTATTATGCTGATTTTTGGATACAATCCAGTCCAAGCTTATTCCGAAATGATATTAGGAGTTTTTGCGAATCCATATTCTATCGGAGAAGCTTTAACCCAAGGAACTTTACTGATATTTACCGGTTTGGCTTTTGACATAGCGAATAAAGCAGGCTTCTTTAATATCGGTCTTTCAGGTCAATTTTTAATCGGTTGGTTAAGTACCATTGCTTTTGCTTTACAATTCCCTGATTTACCACGAATCGCTTTGGTGCCATTATCGTTAGTTATTGGAACAGTAGCTGGTGCGTTGTATGCAGGGATTGCAGGATTTTTGAGAGCTTATTTTGGGACAAGTGAAGTTATTGTCACGATCATGTTAAACCACACCATTTTACAAATTTCGAACTATTTAACGAACTTTGTATTAGGAAGTAGTAGTCGAACGGAAAGAGTTAGTGAGAACGCGAGTCTATCAATGGAATGGTTAACGAACTTAACAGATTATTCTCGTTTAAACATGGGATTCTTTATCGCGATTATTGTAGTTGTTTTATATAGTGTTTTTATGAAATATACAACGACTGGATTTGAGATTAAAGCAGTCGGTTTAAACCCTGATGCTTCAACTTATGCAGGAATGAGTGCGAAGAAAAACATTATTTTATCCATGTTAATCAGTGGAGGACTTGCTGGTTTAGGTGGAGCAATTAACGGCCTCGGTACCTTCGGAAACCTCTTTGTACTAGGTGTTTTACCTGCTGAAGGATTTAACGGTATTGCGGTAGCTTTATTAGGATTAGGAAATCCAATCGGTATTGTACTATCAGCGATATTATTCGGGATCCTACAGACTGGAGCGCCATTTATGGCCTCACGTGCTGGTGTGCCGAATGAAATGGCTGAAGTGGTCATTGCAGCGATTGTCTTCTTCGTTGGCGCTTATTACTTAGTGGAATGGTTATTCGAAAAATTTGGCAACCGCCCAGCAAAAGGCCCAGCAAGCACAGATGTTGAAGGAGGAGTAGATCAATGAATTTAATCGGGGTATTACAATTATTAGTTACAAGTTCCTTAATGTATTCTGCTCCTTTGATCCTAACAGCAATTGCAGGAGCATTCTCAGAACGAAGTGGTGTCGTCAATATTGGACTCGAAGGAATTATGGTCATGGGAGCTTTCGGTTCAGCCGTATTTAACCTAGGTTTCTATGATACTTTTGGTAATATGACTCCATGGGTAGCCATGCTATTTGGTGGCTTCATCGGTTTATTATTTGCATCGCTTCATGCGGTCGCAACCATTAATTTACGAGCGGATCACATCGTTTCTGGTACGGCTCTTAACTTATTAGCACCTGGGTTGTCCGTGTTTTTTGTCCGTGTACTTTACGGGAAAGCACAAACAGGACCACTAAGCGAGTCTTTTGGGATTACTTCGATTCCTCTATTAAAAGATATTCCAATCATTGGGGACATCTTCTTTACTAACGTTACACCATTGGGGTATATCGGAATCTTTATCGGAATCCTTAGTTGGTTTGTTATATTTAAGACACCATTTGGCTTACGATTACGTGCGGTTGGAGAACATCCAGTCGCGGCGGAATCAGTCGGAATCAATGTCTATTTATATAAATATGCAGGTGTTCTGATTTCAGGCTTCTTAGGTGGTATGGGAGGCGCGATTCAAGCCCAAGCAATATCAAACGAATTCGGTGTCCTCGTCATTAGTGGACAAGGATTTATGGCGATGGCGGCTATGATTTTTGGTAAATGGAACCCAATTGGTGTCACGTTTGCAGCGATTTTCTTTGGCTTTGCTCAAAGTTTATCTCGTGTCGGGCATTATATTCCAGTTATTCAAGACATCCCAACAATTTATCTTCAAATCTTACCATATGTCTTAACCATTGTAGTTTTAGTGGCATTTATTGGTAAATCTGAAGCACCAAAAGCATTGGGTCGTCCATATGTAAAAAGTAAATAATTGAGAGAGAATAAAAAAAAGAAGCCCTAAGAGGCTTCTTTTTTTATTGGGTATTGATGCATGTAGCTTTTAACTCAAAATGGTCTTATGAGTAAATTATCTTTTCTCAATAAGGTATAAAAAAGGTGGATTATTTTTTTGATTCACGTATTTATACTCAAGGACTTGATAGGTTTCTTGTGGTAATTGAGTGACAAAAGTAGAAACAGCCTCTTTTTCTTCTTGACCACCTTCATGACCAGAATAAATCATGACTGAAACAATTCCACCTTTTCGTAAACGAGTGAGGCATTGTTCAATCGCAGAGATCGTGGTTTCTGGCTGGGTAATAATTGACTTATCTCCACTAGGTAAGTAGCCAAGATTAAAAGTAGCAGCACTGATAGTCTCGTCTTCAGCAATATAATGCTGAATATTTTCGTGACCATCTTGGATAAGTTCAGTTTGTGAGGAGAGGTCTGTTAAGAGTAATTTTTCTTTCGTCGCCTCAATCGCGTCTTTTTGAATATCAAAACCATAAACCTTTCCAAGTTGACCAACTGCTGCAGCCAGCGTTGTGGTATCATTTCCATTTCCAACCGTGGCATCGATCACATGGTCTCCTTGAACAATGGATTTTTTCAGTATATCTTGTGAAAATCGTAGCGGTGTTTGTAACATGTTATTTTCCTTTCTAAATTTAAGGAGTGAAAACTATTGAATATAGGATACGAATAAAGTTTATCCACTTGTTATATTACAATAAGATAACAAATGAATAAAAACGTGTATATTTTTATTATCTTTACTCTTTTACTAGTATAATATTAAGTATCAATGTAAACATACGAAATTATTTTACGAAGTATCATTATTTTAGAATATTTGGCTTAAAATAGCCAGGTAAGGAGCTGTTAAATTGAAAAATTCAACGATACATAGTTCTAAAAAGTATAAATTTATTCCATTGTCTGCGAGCTTGATTGCTAGTGTTTTATTTGCAGTAAACCCAGAGTATAATGTGGTTGCAGAGGATATTGAAGAAAATGACCATTTACTAGAAATTAAAGCATTACATGAAGAGTACCACTCGTTACTAAATGATGTAAAAAATACGGATGAAATTGTTACGGAGGATTCTTCTGAGGAAGCAATTGAGGAAGAAACAGATGAAATCCCTGAAGAAGGGACGACTGAGTCAGAAACTCCAGAGGTTTCAGATGAAAGTACATTAGTAGCTGATTTTGATGAAATCAATGAAGTTAAAATTTTATTACTTCATGCAATAGAAAAAGCAGGCTCAATAGATTACGCCCAACAACTCCAAGCAGAGGACTTAACAATTGAAGAACTTGATCAAATCTTTGAGCGCTTAATTGTTGAAAGTATTGAAAATAATGATGCAGCGGATGCTGCTGACGATGAAGGAGCTGTTGGAAACAACGAACAGCTACCAGAAGGCGAAAAACCAGCAGTAGAACCCGAAGAAGACTTTGAAGAAGCTGAGGCCGAAGAACACGAAGCGGAAGCTGAAGAAGAGTCTGGAGAGGAATCTGAGCTAGAAAGCTCCAAAGAAGCAATCGATGAAGAGATTATCTCTGAGTCTGAAGAAGATATCAAAGAAGACAATGAAAAAGAGGAAGTCGCCTCTGAGCCTGAAGAAGATAGTGAAAAAGATGAAGATTCTGAAACGATAACTTCTGAAGATGAGATTCCAGAAGAAACTCCAGAAGAGCAAGAACAAAAAACGAATGAAGATGAAGTAGAAGAACCGGAAGCTGTTTCTGAAGCAGACCTAGACGAATCTGCAGAGATTGAAGATAAAGATTTTGAAGAGAATGAAGAAGAACGTGTAGACGACGAAGCTGATTCTCTAGAAGAAGATCAAGAACAAATGCAAGAAAAAGAAGACAAAGAAACAGAGACTGAAGATTCAAAAGACGAAGAAGAACAAACCGAAGAAGAAAATCAAGAAAACACAAAAGATACCGGTGACTCTGAAGAAAAAGAATCTAAAGAAAAATCTGAAGAAACCGAACAAAAATCAGCGGATTCTGAATCTGAAGCGGAATCTGAACAGAAAAAAGAACAAGCAGCTCCAGCCGTTCAAATGCGAGCAATGAGCGCATCTGCCACTCCAAAAACAGTGACTTATACTGTTCGTTCAGGAGACTCCTTAAATAAAATTGCGAATAGTCATGGAGTATCTGTAAATCATTTAGTTTCTTTAAATAATATTGCGGATAAAAATAAAATCCAAGCGGGACAAGTATTATTAATTAGTGGCAGTAAAGAAGATTTAGGAAATATAAACCAAAACTTATCAAACAGTGATTTTGTGAATATATTAGGTAAAGAAGCACAAAAAGTAGCTTCAGAGAAAAATCTATATGCTTCGGTCATGGTTGCACAAGCAGCCTTAGAGTCAGGCTTTGGAAGCAGTGGGTTATCTGCGCCACCAAATCACAACTTGTTTGGAATGAAAGGTTCATATAACGGACAATCAGTCGCAATGAAAACAAGTGAATACTCATCTTCAGGTGGCTGGGTGACAATTACTGACTACTTTAAAAAATATCCAAGTTATTTAGAGTCATTGTTAGATCACGCGAGCTATATTAGAAGAGGGCCATCATGGGATGGAAATTATTACTATGGGGTATGGAAAGAGAATACAAATAGTTATAAAGATGCTACTTCAAGTCTACAAGGACGTTATGCGACGGATCCATCTTATGCCAGTAAGTTAAATGAAATTATTTCGAGATATAACTTAACTCGTTTTGATGTACCATTAAGTGATGGGGAAGTTGTGGTGCCACCAGTCGAAGAAGATGACGTCAAACCTTCTACAGGACAAAATCCTACACCAGCACCAGCACCAAGTAGTTCAACCTATCGAGTCAAAGCAGGAGATAACCTCACACGTATTGGTCGGATGTATAATATGAGTGTTTCTGAGCTGAAACGACTCAATAACTTAAGTTCAGATACGATCTATGTTGGACAAACGTTGAAAGTCAGTGGCCAAAGTTCAACCCCTGCTCCAAAACCAACGACTCCAAGTACTGGTTCAAGTTATACCGTAAAACAAGGTGACAATTTATTCCGTATTAGTCGTAATTACAATACAAGTGTTTCTGAATTGAAACGACTCAATAACTTAAGTTCAGATACGATCTATGTTGGACAAACATTGAAAGTGAATGGCCAAAGCTCTACGCCTGCTCCAAAACCAGCAACTCCAAATAGTGGTTCGAATTATACAGTCAAAGCAGGTGACACACTTTCACATATCAGTCGTACGTATAATACGAGTGTTGCTGAGTTAAAACGACTAAACAATCTAAGTTCAGATACGATTTATGTGGGCCAAACATTGAAAGTAAACGGTCAAGGTTCAACCTCTACACCAAGCTCAACGCCTTCAAGCGGAAGTTCAAACTATACTGTTAAAGCAGGCGATACATTGTCACATATCAGTCGTGTACACAACACAAGTGTCTCTGAGTTGAAACGACTAAATAATTTAAGTTCAGACACGATCTATGTGGGACAAGCACTAAAAGTAAATGGCCAAAGTTCAACTTCTGCATCGAACTCAACGACACCAAGTGGAAGCTCGAACTATACCGTTAAAGCAGGCGATACGCTGTCACATATCAGTCGTATGTACAACACAAGTGTTTCTGAGTTGAAACGACTAAATAATTTAAGCTCAGACACGATCTATGTTGGACAAACACTAAAAGTAACTGGTCAAAGTTCAGCTTCTACACCGAGCTCAACGCCTTCAAGCGGAAGTTCAAACTATACTGTTAAGTCAGGCGATACATTGTCACATATCAGCCGTGTGCACAACACAAGTGTTTCTGAGTTGAAGCGTCTGAATAATTTAAGTTCAGATACGATTTATGTGGGTCAAACATTAAAAGTAAACGGCCAAAGTTCAACTTCTACATCAAACTCAACGTCTTCAAGTGGGAGCTCGAACTACACCGTTAAGGCAGGCGATACATTGTCACATATCAGTCGCGTGCACAACACAAGTGTTTCCGAATTGAGACGACTAAACAACTTAAGCTCAGATACAATTTATGTCGGGCAGACATTAAAAGTGACGGGAAGTGCAAAAAATGTTTCGCCGTCGAATAGTCAAAAGAGTACAAGCAATCAGGGAGACCGTTCAACGACCCATATTGTGAAAACGGGAGACACCCTTTACGGTATTGCGAAGAAATACAATACAACAGTTGCCAATATCGTTTCTTGGAATCATTTAGAAAACGAAGATCTTATCAGTATAAATCAAACATTAACTGTTAAAAATACAAAGGCACAAACCACTTCACATAATCTAAAAAATTATCAGGTGGCGAGCGGTGATACACTTTCTGGTATTGCGCGTAAATTTGATACAACGGTTCAAGCGTTAAAAACTAAAAATAATTTAAAAACGGATTTAATATTCGTTGGTCAAACCTTGAAAGTTTAAAGTGTTTTTAGTTCAACTAGAAGATTGGTAGTTGAATATATTCTTATTTATGCTAAAATACTCTAAATACTACACAAATAAATAAAAATAAATTTGAAGATTAGGAGTAGTAAGTGATCTTATTTTTCTCAGAGAATACATGGCTGGTGTGAATGTATAAAAATAATCATTGAACTCACCTAATCATTACTGGAACGGATTTTTCATGAATGAAATTTCAGTCGTTATCCGCGTTAAGGACTAGAGGTTAATTATTTTAAAGTAATTAACAAATTAGGTGGTACCGCGGATTATCGCCCTATAGACAATCATTGTTTATAGGGCTTTTTTTAATCATAAGGAGGAAAATGAATGAGTTTCAATCATCTAGAAATTGAACAAAAATGGCAAAATTACTGGGAAAATAACCAAACATTTAAAACAACTGAAGATGCCGATAAAGAAAACTTCTATGTATTGGATATGTTTCCTTACCCATCAGGACAAGGACTGCACGTAGGCCATCCGTTGGGCTATACAGCAACAGATATTCTTGCACGAATGAAACGTACCCAAAATTATAATGTGTTACATCCTATGGGGTGGGACGCTTTTGGCTTACCAGCAGAACAATATGCTTTAGATACTGGAAATGACCCAGCCGAATTTACAAATAAGAATATCGAAACTTACAAACGCCAAATTACACAACTTGGTTTTAGTTATGACTGGAGTCGTGAAATTAATACAACCGACCCACAATTTTACAAATGGACGCAATGGATCTTTACAAAACTATATGAAAAAGGTTTAGCTTATCAAGACGAAGTAGCCGTTAACTGGTGTCCAGCATTGAATACAGTTCTTTCAAACGAAGAAGTCATTGACGGAGTCAGTGAACGTGGAGGACACCCTGTCTATCGTCGTCCAATGAAGCAATGGATGCTGAAAATTACGGCTTACGCTGAACGTTTACTTGAAGATTTGGAAGAAGTTGACTGGCCAGAAAGCATTAAAGAAATGCAAAGAAATTGGATTGGAAAATCTGAAGGAGCAACGGTAGAATTTCCAGTCATTGATTCAGAACTTGTTTTAGAAGCTTACACAACGCGTCCGGATACTTTATATGGAACAACTTATTTAGTGATTGCACCGGAACATGCGTTATTAGATGAGCTTGTTTCTGAAGCGCATAAAGAAGAGATCGATGCCTATGTTAAAGAAGTTGAAATGAAGAGTGAACTTGAACGAACTTCATTAAACGATGATAAACATGGGATATTTACAGGCGCTTATGTAGAACATCCAGTGACGGGTGAACAGCTTCCTGTTTGGGTGGCTGATTATGTAGTGGCTTCATACGGAACAGGAATCGTACTTGCCACACCCGCACATGATGACCGTGACTATAAATTTGCTCAAAAATATGAGCTACCGATTAAAGCCATTATTGAGCTTCCTGAAGGCCAAGAGTTGCCTTATGACGGCGATGGCAAACATATTGCTTCTGGTTTCTTAGATGGTTTGTATAATGAAGAAGCGATTGAGAAAATGAATGATTGGTTAGAAGAAAACAATAAAGGCCATCGTGAAATTAACTACCGTCTCCGAGACTGGGTCTTTTCACGTCAACGTTATTGGGGAGAGCCTATTCCTATTATTCATTGGGAAGATGGCACAACTACTGTTGTTCCTGAAGAAGACTTGCCGGTTGAACTTCCTAAAACAGATAATATTCATCCATCAGGAACAGGCGAATCTCCTCTTGCTAATATCGAAGAGTGGGTAAACGTTGAAGATCCTGAAACGGGGATGAAAGGAAGACGTGAAACGAACACAATGCCTCAATGGGCAGGCAGTTCATGGTACTATCTCCGCTTTATCGATCCTCATAATGATGAGGCTTTGGCTGATCCTAAAAAATTAGAAGAGTGGTTGCCAACTGACCTTTATGTAGGAGGAGCGGAACATGCGGTTCTTCACTTATTATATGCAAGATTCTGGCATAAATTCCTTTATGATTTAGGCGTCGTTCCTACAAAAGAACCGTTCCAAAAATTATTTAACCAAGGAATGATTCTTAAAGATGGCGATAAAATGTCTAAATCCCGCGGAAATGTGATCAATCCGGATGACATTGTGAATCAATATGGTGCAGATACACTTCGTTTATATGAAATGTTTATGGGACCTTTAGAAGCAGCAAAAGATTGGACCGATGAAGGAGTAGAAGGAGCTCGTCGTTTCTTAGACCGCGTTTGGCGATTATTTATTGATGAAGAAGGAGAAGTGCGCGATCGAATTACCACTTATAACGATGGCACTTTAGATATTGTTTATAACCAAACAGTGAAAAAAGTAACGGATGATTTTGAAGCACTTCAATTCAACACAGCGGTTTCACAGCTTATGGTCTTTATCAATGAAGCTTATAAAGCAGAAGGTTTACCGATTGATTATGTGAAAGGCTTTATCCAGATGCTTGCACCTGTTGCACCTCATCTAGGCGAAGAGTTGTGGCAAATGATTACGAAAAGTGAGGAAAGTATCACTTACGCTGCCTGGCCAACTTATGATGAAGACAAACTCGTCTCAGATGAAATCGAAGTAGTCTTCCAAGTGAACGGAAAAGTTCGAGGAAAAGCACATGTTTCTCGTTCAATTTCAAAAGAAGAATTAGAAGAAAAAGCTCTTGCTAATGAAAATGTGAATGAACATATTGAGGGCTTAACGGTAAGAAAAGTGATCGTTGTCCCAGAAAAATTAGTGAACATTGTGGCTAATTAATCAGTGTTTGAAGAATGTTTAAATGTTTATTAAAGAATTAAGGATCCATTGATAAACAAAGCAAAAAACAGTAAAATAGAGGCACATCGAAAAAAGAGCGTTCCCGCTCTTTTTTCTTTTTAAGTACACAATTTAATGAGTGGCGAAAGTAGGATTTAATAATGAATAAAGAACAAAATGTTCAAGAAGATAATCGTATGGTAGCGGGCTCTTCTTGGATGAGTTTTGGAAGTTTGTTTTCAAGAATTTTAGGTGCCGTTTATATTATCCCGTGGATGATATGGATGGGGACCCCTGAACAAGCCGATGCAGCACATGCATTGTACCAGATTGCTTATACTCCTTATGCGTTTTTCTTGGCTTTTGCAACAGCTGGTGTTCCATCAGCAATCTCTAAACAAATTAGTCATTTTAATGCAATTCAAGAGTATGAGATTTCTAAAAAGATTTATAAACAAGGGCTATTTTTGATGGCCATTACAGGAATTGCATCCGCTCTGTTACTTTACTTTCTAGCGCCCTCGATTGCAGAAAGTAGCGCGATAGCAAATAAAGATTCAGGAATATTTGTTATCCGTTCTCTTGTCCCTGCCTTATTGATCATCCCATCTCTATCAGTCGTTAGAGGGGTTTTTCAAGGGCATAATCGGATGCGTGAACCTGCACTTTCACAAGTCCTTGAACAACTGGCTCGAGTCATATTTATTTTAGGTACAGCTTATATTATCCGACAACTCATGCATGGCGAAGTGGTAACGGCAGTTGCATTTTCAACCTTTGCAGCATTTATTGGAGCCGTTTTTGCGATTGGTTACTTACTGATTCGGATGAAACAAATACCGACGGCTTTAAATCGAGAATTTGAAGAAAGTAAAAACCAAGTTTTCGTTTCAACTCCCGATTTATTAAAAGATATTATTAAAACATCCATACCGTTTGTCATTATGTCGACGGGGCTTACGATTTTCCAGATGGTGGATCAACAGACTTTTGCGCCGTTAATGCATCTTATTTACCCGACTGTCTCGGATCAAAGCATTCAAATTAGCTATGGAATTATCCAAGCGAATGCGCATAAGCTAAGTACAATCATTACCTCATTTGGTTCCGCATTAGCTATTACATCGGTTCCTGTCATGAGTGATCTGATTGCTAAAAAACGCTATCGAGATGTTTCTTATCAATTTGAGCAAGCGGTCCAATTATTAATGTTTATTATGATTCCAGCAGTTATTGGAATGTTTGTAGTAGCTGAACCATTTTATACAATATTCTATTCATTCAATGCCTTTGGAATTCATGTGACGCGAATTTATGCAGTGACAAGTCTGTTTATGGGGTTATTCTTAGTCCTTGGGAATATCTTACAAGCAGTAAACTTACGTCGTTTAGGTATTTACGCATTAGGTGCGGGGATTCTTGTCAAACTAATCGCCCAACCATTATTCCTAAGTTTAATAGGGGAAAGTGGTATGCTGTTTTCAACCATGGCAGGCTTACTTGTCACAATATTCTTCATGTTCCGAGCGATGTATAAAAATATTGGTTTCTCTATACCTTTTATTTTTAGAAGAGTATTGTTGATATTGTTACTAGCACTGATTATGGGAGTAGTAACCTTTGCTTCCAGCTGGGTATTAGGTTTGTTTATTGATTATGGCAGTCGTCTACAAGCATTATTCTCGATGCTAATTACTGGTGCTATAGGTGTTGTTGTATATGGTTACTTGACACTTAAGACACGTCTTGCCGAAAGTGTTATCGGACCACAAGCGAAAAAATTTAGAAATAAATTAGGAATTAAATAAAAAGCTAGGAGTTAGATAATGAGGTTAGACAAATTACTGGCACATACAGGATTTGGAACACGTAAAGAAGTAAAGAAAATTATCAAAGATGGTTATATTGAAATTAATGGGACCATCGCTAAAAAACCGGGTGAAAAAGTAGATCCAGATAAAGATGATGTCCGCGTGGGTGGACAACGAATTTACTATGAAGAATTTGTCTACTTTATGTTAAATAAGCCGGCTGGAGTCATTAGTGCTACAGAAGATTTCATACATGAAACCGTGCTCGATTTACTTGGACCTGCTGATTTAGTCCAAGAACCTCATCCTGTCGGACGTTTAGATATTGACACGGAAGGGTTACTTATTTTAACGAACGATGGTCAATTAACCCATCAGTTAACATCACCCAAAAAAGAAGTTGATAAAGAATATTATGCCCGAATTGAAGGTGTTGTCACAGAAGATGATGTCGCTAAGTTTGAAGAAGGTTTAATTTTAGAAGATAAAGAAGAGGATTTTAAAACCAGACCCGCTAAACTTGAGATTCTATCTGTCGACGAAGAAGAAAATGAATCAGAAATCAATGTAACCATTCACGAAGGAAAATTCCATCAGGTGAAGCGCATGTTTGCAGCAGTTGGTAAAGAAGTACTTTATCTCAAACGAATTCGTATGAAGAATTTAGAATTAGATGAAACATTGCCACCCGGTGAATACCGTCCTTTAACAGAAGAAGAAATTAAAAACTTAAAACCTGAATAGAAATGAAAAAAAGTCTCGCAAAGAAAACTGCGGGACTTTTTTAATCTTATTGTCGATATTGTTCGAGGAAATCTAAGCTTTCTTCGGTGATTATTTTTTCTAGTAAAGTCAAGACAGCTTGGTCTTCGCTTGAGCCTATTTCATAACGGCAATGTTCTTTTAACTCTTGATCAGCATTCATCATCGCGACACTATAGTATGCTTCTTGCATCATGCTCCGATCATTTAGACTGTCGCCAAAGCACATGGTTTCTTGCGGGGAAATATCGTATTTATTCTGTAAGAATTTTACAGCTTCTCCTTTACCTCCCTCTTTATGATAAATATCTAGCCAGATATCTCCGCTAGTCACAGAAGAAACCCCAGAAAATTCTCCTTCAATCTCTTTCATAAATTCTTTTATTTCATCAAGAGGATGATCACAAAGCATTTCTATTTTGACAATCTCTTGGTCGTTCGGTATTTCAGAGAAGTTTTCGATGCTCTGATAATCACCAAAATATAAACGGATTTCTTTTTCGGCCCATTCATTTTTAGGTGGTTTCGTGTAAGCTTGGTTCCCTGTACTGAAAACAGGATGATAGCCATCTTGCTTGTTGATAAAATGGTAAATATCCTGAGCTTCCTCACGGTTTAAGGGAAGGGTTTGGATAATCTCTTGGGTCTTTTTAAGCACATTCCCATCATCGCCTGCTAAATAGAGGTATTCCAAAAACTCTTCATCAAAGTAGTTTTCAAGCAAGGGGATAAAATTTCCACTCGCGATACCTAAAATAACATTTTGCTTTTTCAACTCGCTAAATACAAACGCAGCCTTTTCTTTATCATACGTTTTGTCTTCTCTTAAAAAAAGTTTCATCCATATCTGTCACAATCAATTGGATCGTCATTTTTTATGCTCCTCGCTAAAATATTAAAAGTATTTGTTCAGGACAGTTCACATGAAAAGACTCAGAAAAACATTAAAGAAAGATAACCACCCGCTAAATATAGAAGGGCATTGAGTCCAATCACTTTTAACAAGGACAAATTTGCGTCGTTAACTTCACCTGTCCGATCCACTTTTGTGGAAGGTGTTTGAAAAACAATAATAATAAATAATAAAATAACACCTACAAAATAAACACGTCGCAAAAAAGTCATTAATAAAAGGCCAATGATTAAGGAAATGAGGCTTAATCCATAAAATAAGGTTCGATTCTTTTTCAAAATATCACACTTTCATCATTCATTTAAATGGATACTAAAAAGTAGTAAGATGGGAAGATCCCACCTTACTACTATAAGCTATTTTTACAACAATTTCATGAACTTTTGGCTATAATTGTAGGTTTTTCATAAAAATAGGTAAATATTCAATAATTTTAGTTGGTAAGGTCACATAATATGTTTCGGCCAATTCATCCGCCACTGCACTGTGCATATAGACAGCACTTAATAGCGCTTGTTTTTTATTTTCATATTGGCCTAAGAGACTGGCAATAATTCCTGTTAACGTATCGCCCATCCCACCAGTGGCCATCGAAGGATTTCCAGCTGTATTTTCCCAAATTTCATCCTCGATATACACTTCTGTACGGTCTTTTTTTAATACGACCGTCGCTGCTAATTCTTTTTGTTTTTGTTGGTTTTCTTCTGGCGAATCAGCAGGAGGTTGAATGCCACTCAAACGTTGCCACTCACCAGGATGAGGCGTTAAAATAATATTTTCTGTCGGAATTTCCGCTGTTGAACTTTCATTGACAAGGTGAGTAATTCCATCGCCATCAAGGACTAACCACTGTTTTTCATTTACTGTATTGATAACCGTCTTAAAGACGTCGAGCGAGTCCTCTGAAAGTCCAAGTCCTGGACCGAGAACGATCACATCAGCTTGCTCGATATTCTCTGAAAGACTTTCTTGATCATACATATCGACAAACATGGCTTCAGGCAAACGGGCATGGAGCGCATGCAAGTTTTTCGGAGAAGACGCGACGGAAACTAAACCGGCCCCTGCATAAAGAGCAGCAGAAGCACTTAAAATAGCTGCGCCCCCCATATTCTCATTGCCTCCTACACAAAGCACATGACCCATCTTATTTTTATACGTATCTTCTTCTCGGGTAGGTAACCAGTCTTTTACAATGTCTTCAGTAATTTTATTCATCCAATCACCTCTAAAATTTGTTAAATACAGTATAACGAAAACAAATGTACTGAACCAATTTAGGTATTTAGATTAACCAATTATTTTTAGATTTACATGAAAAGTGTTATCATTAACGTATTGAAATTACTAGGAGGAAAAACATGGCAGATATAAATTGGAAAAAAATGGTTGAAGAGTATAAAGATGATTTTCTAGAAGATTTATTTACTTTATTAAAAATTGATAGTACACGTGATGACGATGCCGCAACAGATGAATATCCAGTAGGTCCTGGACCTGTTGAAGCACTCGATGCCTTTTTAGAGATAGGTGAGCGGGACGGCTTTGCGACTGAGAATTTTGATAATTGGGCTGGTCACATTGAGTACGGTGCAGGCGAAGAATTATTAGGAATTTTAGGACACGTTGACGTTGTTCCGGCAGGTTCTGGCTGGGATACAGATCCTTTTGAACCTGTTATTAAAGACGGCAAATTATATGCCCGCGGTTCCAGTGATGATAAGGGGCCTACAATGGCTGCTTATTATGCCTTAAAAATGATTCATGATTTAGAATTACCTGTTTCTAAACGGGTCCGTGTCATTATCGGAACGGATGAAGAATCCGAGTGGGGTTGTATGGACCATTATCTAAATGTTGCTGAAACACCTGATTTTGGATTTTCACCCGATGCTTATTTCCCAATCATTAACGGAGAAAAAGGAAATATGACGGTGAACTTAAACTTCAAAGGTGAAAATGGTGCTGATTATAAGCTCATTTCATTTGAAGCAGGTTTACGTCCAAATATGGTTCCGCAAGACGCTGAAGCTATTGTAGAAGTTGAAAATGCTGAAGTGATTGCGCAACGATTCGAAGACTTTTTAGACAACCAGCCGGTTACGGGAAGTGTTGAAATTAAAGGAAACGAATTAACTTTCAACGTCGTTGGTAAAGCAGCTCATGGTTCGACTCCTGAAAACGGGGTAAATGCAGCGACTTATTTAGCGACATTTTTAAATGAATTTGCTTTTGAAAAAGATGCAAAAGCTTTTCTAAATGTTGCGGCAACTTACTTACATGAAAGCCATGAAGGGGAGAAATTAGGAATTGCCTACGAAGATGAGTTGATGGGTAAATTGTCTTCAAACTTTGGTATTTTTAATTTCGAAGAAGGCACTGGTGGGCAAATCAGCGCCAACATGCGTTATCCTCAAGGAACCGATGAAGAAACAATTTTCGCTCAATTTGAAGAGACTTTAGCGGATGAAGCCGTTAAGTGTGTATTAGAAGAGGGCGGAAAAGTTCCTCATTACGTTCCAAAAGACGATCCACTTGTTCACACGTTACTCGATGTTTACCGTCGTCAAACAGGCCAAGAAGCAGATGAAATGGTCATTGGTGGTGGAACTTATGGTCGTTTATTAGATCGAGGCGTTGCTTTTGGTGCGATGTTCCCAGATAGTGTAGACACTATGCATCAAGCGAACGAATACATTGAAGTGGATGACCTGATGCGCGCCATGGCTATCTACGCTGAAGCAATATATGAGCTGGTAAAGTAACATAACAAAAAAGAAAGCCATTCATTCACTCAAACGAGTGCTTATGAATGGCTTTTAATTTTGTTTGCAAAAAGCACAACCTCTATCTTTCAATCTATCATATTTAAGTACTCTAAATCATATCTTATGTTCACTTACACCAATAAATAAGCTAATATATAAAGTCCAAAAATGAACAGTCCTGCTAAACCGATAAACGTGCTGTGGACTTTGTAAGTCATTTGAAGATAAGCGACGAATTCTCGAAGAAAAGCGTTTAATGAATAATAAAATTTGCTTTTTGAACCGTAACCAATTGCGTTGATTCCTAAATTTCGGGCATGCATTAGCCCGCGAATTAGATGATAATTGTTCGTGACAATCGCAATGTTTGGTTCTTTGGCGGCAGCCCAATCGCGGTCAATCACTTCTTTCGAGAATTTAATGTTTTCATAAGTGCTGACGGATTCTACTTCTTTTAAAACAAATTTTGAGTTGGTTCCTTGATCGAGCGCATATTGAGCCATTGCTTCGCCTTCTGGTACTAATTCATCGGCTCCTTGCCCACCTGAAAAAACAAGTTTTCCTTTATTTTGTGCTTTTTGTATATCTAACGCTCGATTAATTCTACCCGCTAAAAGGGGAGTAACTTTATCGCCATCTAAATGGGCGCCTAATACGATGAAGTAGTCGATGTCTTCTTTCTTAAAATGTATTAAATTCAATAAGTTAGATACGGTATAAAAAATCAAAATGAATGAAAGATAAACAGTGCTGAAACTAATAAATTGATAAATAGCGTTTAGGATATTATTTTCAGTCACGTCGACAACAGCGGGCCAAAAGACGAGGTAAACAATAAGACCCATCCCTAAAATTAAAGATAAAGAATTTTTAAAACTAAACCCTTCATGACGTATAAGTCTGATACCATTCATTAAAAAAGTAGCGACCATTAAAGTAGGCATAAAAAGCATAGGAATAAGAAATAACATCGCTAAAACAACTAATGGCGTCGACAGATTTCTTTGAACTAGAACAACAACCAAGATGAGTCCCAAATGAAATAAAGAACCTAAAAAAGTAATCCCTAACCAGATCGTTTGGGGATGCTTCAATTTTAGATAAAGAAACGTTAGTCCAAAAAGTAAAAATAAAACAATCAATCCTAGTAAAATCTTCATCACAAGCCTCCATATCCAAAATAAGATTTACAAATACTCATTGTCGTTCAAAAGCCAATGAGTGCTTGTTCACTTAATTGACCATTTCTTCATCAAATTGAAGGGTTTCGCCTTCTTGTAATACCATGTGCGCACCTTCATACGGTTCTCCATCGACAGTCAGTAATACTTCTTGACTGCCATAGTAATCACTTAGTGTATTGACTAAAGTATAAATAGCAAAAAGTTCGCCTGTGGAACCGGCATTCATATTCTCGACAAATTCTGAAGAGACATCGGCTTCGACAATTTGTTGATCATTGAGGAATAAGTAATTGATTTGAGTGCCTTATGGTAAAAGTTTAATCTCAGGATATTCTGTATTTTGTCCACTTAATAATTCTGTAATCGCTACGCGTGCAGGATCATTGGTGTTTAACGTTAAGTTTGCCTCTATAGTATCCATCCCCATCGCTTGTTCATCAGGAACATAGACAGTGAATGGCAGTGTTTCGGGAGTTTCTGTTTCCACTTTTTCCAAATTCGATTCAACAGTGAGTCCTTCTGTCTCGGTCACTTCTGAGACTAACCCCACATCTTTTGCGTAATATTTTTTAGTCGTCGTATCATCGGTAGTGATCGTTACTTCCATCGCAGTATATTCGCCGGCAGGGACGGATAGCTCATGATCGAGGGCAGTTATTTCATAGTCGCTCTCGCCATTCGACCAAGTCGTTCCGACTTCGATCGGTGCCTTTAAAATAACTTCTTCTTCCTGATTTTCTGAAAAATTACCGATTTCAGTAAAGTTATCTCTAAAATAAGTTTCAGGACGACTGAAGATACGAGTAATAGCATCCACATCATATTCATAAATTTCAGCGACCACTGTTCCGCCATTGTCTTTAACGATTTGGTAATAGTCTTCTTCGTTAAATTGTGGGTTCCATGTATAACCAGCATACTCATTGCCAATGCCTTCAAAATGATAGACCACATCATCGGGACGTGGCAACCAAGTCGTTAAGTCTTCCTGATTGTCCTTTTCAACAACTTCTTCCTCGGTGTCTTGTTCTTCTGTTGAGTGATTGTTTTGCTCTGTGGACTCTTTAGAATCAACGGGAGCTTCCTCTTCAGCAAAAAGGCCACAGCTTGTCAGCATAAAGAGAGTAGATATCAATGAGAGCCAGATAGTTATCTTTTTCTTCTTCATAGGTTTCAACTCCTTAAAATATGTATTTTCTAATTAAATTATAGCACAGCTCTTTTCGATCAAGAAATAGTTGAAAATTTGTCGGTAAAAGTTTAAGGTTCATTTTTATTTATAGTAGAATAGGGGATAGAGAAATAGGAGTTAAAGACCAAAGAATAGGGGAATAATAACATGAGTTTTAAAATTTATTTCGGTGCACCATTATTTAATGAAATGGAGCAGATGTACAACACGTATGTCGTAGAAAAGATACGTGAAAAATATGGGGACAAGGTTGAAGTTTACTTGCCTCAAGAAAATGCGTCCATCAATGATAAATCAGGTTTCGCAGATTCTCTAGCAATCGCTCAAGGAGATAACGAATATTTGGAAGAATCCGATCTCCTGATTGCAGTACTTGATGGGGTCACACCGGATAGTGGCTTATCGGCTGAGCTTGGTTATTTTTATGCAATGGAACGGCCAATGCTCGGGTTATATACGGATACGCGTCAAGGTACCCATGGAAATCAAGAGAAGATTGACGCTTTAGATGAGATTGCAGAATCTCAATTTTCTTATATTAATTTATATACAGTCGGTCTAGTGAAAACTAGAGGAGAAATATTAGATAACGCGGACGCTTTAGTCGAAAAAATTGGTGACTATTTACCATAAAAATAATTAAAAATGAAACCACAGGGAGGGGTAATTTGTGAAAAAGAAGATGATGATCGAACAAGCAGATATTACAACTCTAAAAGTAGATGCAATCGTTAATGCAGCGAATGAATCCTTACTAGGCGGTGGTGGGGTAGATGGAGCCATCCACAAAGCAGCGGGGCCTGAGCTTTTAGAAGCAACGAAAAAACTAGACGGGGCTGAAACAGGTGAAGCAAAAATTACAAAAGGGTTTAAGCTTCCAGCAGAATATATCATTCATACGGTAGGTCCCGTTTATCACGACGGTCAAGAGGATGAAGCTGAACGACTAGCAGCTTGTTATGAGCATTCGTTAAAATTAGCGGATGAGTACAAGTTAGAAACGATCGCATTTCCGTCAATAAGTACAGGTGTCTATAACTATCCCTTAGAAGAGGCCGCTGAAATTGCGGTGGCGACGGTTACTAAAATACTAAACCAGACGGATTCTGTAAAAGAAGTGATTTTTGTTGTATTTGATGTGGACAATCAAAGAATGTATGAAAAGATGTTTGAAAAATTCGGCATTCAACACTCATAAAAACGGAGGTAAACATGCATTTACTGGGAATCGAAGTGAGTTTTCATTTTTACTATATTGAATCTTTAAAAGAAAAGCGACGCATTATGCGAAGTATTATTGACCATGTACAAAGCCGCTATAAAATTAGCGCAGCTGAAGTCGGCTATTTAGATAGTTTAGAACGTGGTGCTATAGGTTTTGGTGTGGTCTCTAATAGTCGCAAACAAGCAGAAAAAGTATTGCAAAAAGTGATCAACCATATTGATATTCAATCTGAAATAGAAATTATTCATATTGATTGGATTGAGGCTTAAATTATTTTAAAATCGACGATTTTTAAGATATACTTATTTCGTTTGAGCAATTTATGGTATATTCTTAAGAGTCTCATTATGAAAGATTGAAAACGAGGAGAGATGTAAATGATCAGAGTTATTATTGATTCTGGAGCGGATCAAAATGAGTGGTTCAATGAAAAGTATGATTATGGCTTTATACCACTCAGTATCATTATAGACGGAGAAGTTTATTTAGATCGCGAGGAGATTACGCAAGCAGAACTTCATGCGGCTATGAAGGAAAATAAAATGCCTTCAACTTCCCAGCCATCGCCCGGGCAAGTGAAAGAAATTTTAGAAAAATACCGCGAAAATGGCGACCAAGTCATTATTATTAGCCTCTGGAAACAATTATCAGGAACCTATCAAGTCATCAAAAATGTTATTGACGAATATCAAGAGACCCATCCTGACTTTCAAGTAGCGTTAATTGATTGTAATAGTGCATCGATGGTGGAGACACTCATTGCCGTACAAGCACTTGAAATGGCGGATGCGGGCTATTCTTTTGATGAAATTGTAAAACAAGCGCAATGGAATGCGGATCATAATTCAATTTATCTAACCGTTGATAATTTAGATTGGTTAGTAAAAGGTGGACGTTTATCTAAAGCAGCTGGCTTTGTAGGATCTGCTTTAAATGTAAAACCAATTATAACCGTAAATGATGAAGAACTTTATTCAGAAAGTGCTGTACGTGGGAATAAACGCGTTTATAAAAAAATCGTGCATAAAATTAAAGAAGACATCGGCAATTTTGACCAGCAAGTGATCTGTATTAGTCATGTAGGCGAAGAAGAAAATGCAAAAGAAGTTGAAGCACTTGTGCAAAAGGAAATACCGAATGCACAAACAATGATTTTTGAATTTGGTGCAGTTTTAGCGGCACATATTGGTGTAGGTGGAGTTGCGATTGCAGCTTTAACCGAAGAGCCAGAAACATATATTCTACCAGAGTATTAATGCTGTTATTATATTATATATTTATTATAGGAGCTGTTACATTTTAGATGTAATGGCTCTTTTTTTATCGAAACCAATAAATATTATTCTAGAGTTTTATGCTTTCATGATACACTATAGTTGTCTATATTTTAAGAGGTGAATTTATTGAATCTTTGGATCTTATTAGCATTATTTGTCTTAATCGCTCTTTATTTATATATTCAAAATAATGTGATGGCATCAAGTACATATAAAATTTATATCCCCCATTTACATCCAGTAGTAAAGGATAAAAAAATAGTGTTTTTATCGGATACACATTTACGAGATAATGTTTCTCATTCTTTTATTGATCGCTTATTGAATAAAATTGAGAAAGAAAAACCAGATCTTATTTTATTTGGTGGAGACATCGTACACACTGGATCTTCTGATGCGGTGATTGAGCATACAAAAGATCTTTTTTCACAAATGAAGAGTATTGCCCCGACTTATGCTGTGTTTGGAAATCATGATTTTGGTAGTGCGCGTGCAAGAGAAATTGCCGGAGTTCTTAAGCGAGCAGGCGTTGTCTTATTGCAAAATGAAGCGATATGGATTTCTTTTGATCAACCGGATGCGGGATTTTGGTTAATGGGTTTAAATGAATGGGAATCAACGCTTGAAAACAAGCAAGATCCCTTAGAAAATATCAAGTTCCCATCAGACAGTAAAAAAGCACCTAAAATTTTGTTAACGCATTATCCGCATTTTTTTGAAAAATATTTACAAAATAACGAAAAACGCCCCGACTTAATTTTAGCGGGTCATGCCCATGGGGGACAGGTTATTCTTCCGATCATTGGCGGACTTTTTTCTCCGGGGCAAGGTTTTAATCCCACCTATGACTTTGGCCTGTTTACGAATAAAAAATATCCGCACAGTCGTTTAGTGGTTGCGAGAGGAATTGGAAATTCAAGATTCCCTTTTCGTGTCAATAATCGACCTGAAATTGTCGTCATTGAGTTTGAATAATAAAAATTATTATAATCAAAGGAGAATGAGCAATGACTAAATTGAACTTAGGAACAATAGGGACAAGTTGGATTACCGACAGCTTTATTCAAGCAGCTTTGGAAACCAATCTTTATCACTTAGACAGTGTTTACTCAAGAAGAGCTGAAAAAGGGCAGGAGTTTGCGAGCCAGTATGACGAAGTAGCTATTGAGACTGATTTAGATACCTTTATGCAAAAAGAATCCTTAGACGTTATTTATATTGCTTCACCAAACAGTCTGCACTATGAACAAGCTCTTCAAGCTTTAAAAGCTAAAAAACATGTGATTGTAGAAAAGCCGGCCACAACAAATGCGACCCAATGGGAAGAATTGTTAGAAGTTGCTGAAGAAAATAAGGTCTTTATTTTTGAAGCAGCAAGACATCTGTATCTGCCGAATTTCGGAAAAATAAAAAACTTATTAAACGAATGGGACGATATTCAGGGAGCAACGATCGCTTATGCAAAATACTCTTCTCGTTATGATGCGGTTTTAGCAGGGGAAGAGCCCAATATTTTTTCACTGAAGTTCGCTGGTGGAGCACTGATGGATTTAGGCGTTTATCCGATCTATACAGCAGTTGCTTTATTTGGAGAACCTGAATTGGTGCACTATTATCCACGAAAAATTCAAACGGGTGTCGATGGGATGGGGACAATTATTCTGCGTTATAAGACGTTTGATGTGACCATTTTAATTAGTAAAATGACGACTTCGCTTATAGGTATCGAATTTTATGGAGAAAAGGAAACATTGCTTGTGGACCATGCTACAGATATCCATCAAGCCAAACGAGTAGATGCTAAAACACTTGAAGAACAAGTGGTTGCATTAGAAAACCAAAACGAAAATACGATGTATTATGAAGCGGAGACATTTGCACAGATGATTCACCATAAAGAGGAAAAAGCAACATTAGATCGCTATAAGGAACTTGCCCATTTAGCTAAAATAGTTTCAACTATTTTACATGAACTAAGAGTTCAAACCGATATTACTTTTGAATCAGAAAAATAAAAAAGTTGTAATGACGTATGAAGTGAAATTATATTTCATCCTTTCTGCTAGACATTATACCGTTTTCAAAGTATAATTAATATGTCAACGAATTGAAATCGTTATCAAAAATGGAGTTAAGCAATTTGTTTAATGAACGAATGGCTTTGGAGGATGAAGAGTATGGCAGATAAAACAATCATGCTAGTCTGTGCTGCAGGTATGAGTACATCACTATTAGTGTCAAAAATGCAAAAAGCAGCAGAAGAGAAGGGCATCGATGCAGAGATCTTTGCGAATTCAGCGAATGAAGCCGATGGAAGTTTGGAAAGCAAAGATATAGATGTTTTATTATTAGGGCCTCAAGTACGTTTTATGAAATCTCAATTTGAACAAAAAGTAGAAGGTACCGGCATCCCAGTAGATATTATTAATATGCAAGATTATGGGATGGTGAATGGAGAAAAAGTTCTTCAAGCAGCCTTGGATTTAATGGAAGAATAGATGGAAAAATTTAACTAAATATAAATCGATCTTTTAGATCGGTTTATATTTAGTTAAAGACATTTATGATTTAGAAAAGGAGCATTTATATATATGGCAGATGAACAAGGTAAATTGTTAGAAACAATTATGGGTCTCATTATGCACGGTGGCGATGCAAAAAGTAGCGCAATGGAAGCCATTTATGCTGCAAAAAGTGGCGATTTTGAGGGCGCAGATGAGAAGTTGAATGACGCTGAAGAAGCATTAGGTAAAGCGCATCAGTCGCAAACAAACCTTTTAACAAAAGAAGCGAGTGGCGACTCTGTGGAACTATCCCTATTAATGGTTCATGGTCAAGATCATCTGATGAACGCCATTACATTTAATGATTTAGCAACAGAAGTGATTGATGTTTACCGTAAGATTGACGGAAAAGATGTTTCTGTTAAATAAATAATTAAAAAATACTGGGGGAAGCAGGGTGACTTCCCTCAGTATTTTTTGTTTTATAAATTAAAGCCACCTAAACGATGCTTAACAACATCCATTAAACGATCAAATTCATTTTCAGTAATTTCATCATTATTTTTAGCTTGGACAAGCTCTTCTTCGACATCCGTTAGTTTTTCAGTATCTGTTGAATTGACCTTTTTTTCCAGCTCTTCATACAATTCTGACATGTAAAAACATCCTTTCTTATATTATTTCTCCAACTCCAGTATATACTTAGAGGGATTTATTGACAATTGATATGATTGAAAGAATTATTCTTCAATTTTCTTTACAACGAATAGGTGAAAGCGAGTGTATAAACAAGGATATAAAAAAGAGGTCAAACGACATTCGTCTAACCTCAAAAATTGTTTTATAAAACTTCATGCGAAGAAAGCTACTCGCGTTTTCTGCCAGTAATCAAATCAAAGATGAAGATAATCACGGCAATCACAAGTAAGACATGGATAATGGCCCCACCAATATCTAATATAAGTCCTAAAAACCAAAATAAAATTAGCAGACCAATAAGTGTCCAAATCATATTTATCACTCCTTCTATTTCATGTGCTTTGAGAATACCAAAAGTGAAGGAATTAAAATAATAATATGCATTGAAAAATCTAAAAAAGGACAAAAAAGAAATGATAGAGGATAGTGACAAGATAATGAAGGAATGCTTTTAAAAGAAAATGAAGATAATAAAAAAAGCGTCTACCCATTAAGGAGACGCTTTTTTTGTCTTATTTAAAAATCTTACGCCCAAGTTCCGTTACGGAAGACAGGGACAGTTGTACCATCCTCGCGAATACCATCGATATCCATTTGGTCTGATCCAATCATGAAGTCAACGTGTGTATCTGATTCATTCAAGCCAGCTTCACGTAATTCTTCACGAGACATTTCCGTTCCGCCTTGTAAGCTGAAGGCATAAGCTGAACCTAAAGCTAAGTGGTTCGAAGCATTCTCATCAAATAAAGTATTAAAGAAAGTTAATCCAGACTGGGAGATCGGTGATTCATCAGGGACTAAAGCCACTTCACCTAATCGTGCAGCTCCTTCATCTTGTGTGATTAATTTCTGAATAACTTCTTCACCTTTTTCAGCAGTAACTTTTGTCACTTTACCATCTTCAAAGTGGAACTCCATTCCTTCAATAATTGAACCTGCATAACTCAATGGTTTTGTAGAAACAACAACCCCATCTACACGGTTAGCATCTGGAGCAGAGAAAACTTCTTCGGTTGGCATGTTCGCAACAAATAATTCGCCACGAGCATTCGTTGAACCCGCACCTTCCCAGCGATGGCCTTTTGGTAAGCCAACAGTTAAGTCTGTTCCTGGAGCTTTGTAATGTAAAGCGGTAAAGGCTTCTTGATTGAGTTCATCCGCTTTTGCTTGTAAAGTATTTACTTTCTCCGACCAGTAAGCGATCGGATCTTCTTCATATAAATGAACGGCTTCAAAAATAGCATTCCAAAGGGCGTCCATTTGTTCTTCGGTCGTCTCTAATTCTGGGAAAACTTTTGCTGCCCATTCTTCACCAGCAGCTGAAGCAACTAACCAACTTAATTTATTCGATTGCGTTGCATCCATCATCGGTCGGAAAGCAGCTCCACGAGCTTTTTGCGTTTTAGCAATTTTATCACTGTCTAAACCAGCTAAAGCATCTGGGTCAGAAGAACGTACACTAATACGGCTTGCACCTTCTTCGATTATGTAGTCCATTTCAGCCAATTTATATTCCGGCACATCTTTTAATGTTTCTAGATCTTGGTGCGTATAATCGATACGAGTTAGTGCATCATCTGCCCAGTTCACAATGACTTTTTTAGCACCACGTTCATAAGCTGCTTCAGAAATTAAACGAGCAAGCGGTGCTTGATCCACATCAATGGACAACACCACGGTATGTCCTTCGGATACATTAATTCCTGTAGCAACCAATAGTTCTGCGTATTTCTTTAAATTTTCTTCGAAATTTGGTAATACCATCTATTTATTCCTCCAGTTTATTTTATGTTATTCATTGTACTTAATATAAAAAGGCTAGTCCATATTTTCATACTTTTCAATTAATTCTTTAGCGAAGTTTTGTAAATCAGCAACGGCTTCTTCTTGAGGATCTAAATTATATTTAACACCTGTAGCACCTTTTACAGCGCCTGTTTTTTCAAATTGCTCTTCAAAATAATCGACACATAAACAGTATTGACCGACATAGAATTCATCCCCTGAACCAAATACGCCATACACTTTATCTGTTAAATCGACATCTTCGAGTTCTTCATAAAAGTCAACAATTTCATCAGGTAAGTCTGCATCTGTTCCATACGTATAGGTGCCGACAACGCAAACATCATAATCTTCATAGTCAAACGGGTCCGCCGCATAGCTTTCCATTAAATCAATTTCAGCCCCTAAATTCGTGAAGGCTTCCTCCAAAATTTCAGCGCCTGCACGTGTGTTTCCAGTGAGACTAGCATAAACAAGCAGTACACGAGCCATGGATCATTCGTCCTCTCTAATCTTTAATTATAAATAAGTATAACAAACATTCTCTTTTAGAAACAATTTAGGGCCAAATAATCTTTCGAGCCTTTTCAAATACTTTGTTTTTATTGTTGTTGAAACTTTTTTACGTTATAATTGACTAGATTAAGTTTTAAAAGGAGACGAATATATTTTGATTACAAGAAAGTCAAGAAGAGAAATCGATGCGATGAAAAAATCTGGCGCTTTACTTGCATCGATCCACGAACAATTAAGAGATTTTATTAAACCAGGAGTGACTGGTCATGAAATCGACCAATTTGTAGAAGACAAAATTGAAGAAAATGGAGCCGTTGCCGCTCAAATTGGCTACCAAGGCTATGAGTATGCGACTTGTGTCAGTGTAAACGACGAAATTTGTCATGGTTTTCCCACTGAAGAGCCTTTAAAAGAAAATGATCTCATCAAAGTCGATACAGTGATCGAACTGGATGGCGCTTATTCAGATTCTGCTTGGGCTTATGTTGTCGGTGAAGGATCAGAAGAAGTTAAAGATTTAATGGAAGTGACGCGAGAGTCTCTTTATAAAGGGATTGAAGCGGCACAAGTCGGCAATCGAGTCGGTGATATCGGTGCAGCGATTCAAGAATTTGTTGAACCAAAAGGCTATTCCGTAGTTCGTGAATTTGTTGGTCATGGTATTGGGCCAACAATGCATGAAGAGCCGAGTGTTCCTCACTATGGTACGCCTGGAAAAGGAAAACGTCTAAAAGAAGGCATGACGATTACGATTGAACCGATGATTAATACAGGTACTTGGAAATCAACTATGGATGATAATGGTTGGACAGCACGTACTCAAGATGGTGGCTTAAGCTGTCAATATGAACACACCATTGCGATTACAAAAGATGGTCCTGAAATTTTAACGAAACAAGAAGGACAATAAGATAAAAATAGACCTCGTTTCAGTGCAGAAGCAAATGATCTGCAAAGAAATGAGGTCTATTTTTTATGGTGAAGAAAATAGCTTGGTATCGTCATTAAGACTCTCTATATGAAAAACTTATTCTTCATAACCATTTGGATTGTTTTTCTGCCAATTCCAAGAAGTACGACACATGTCTTCTAAAGAATGAACGGCTTCCCAGCCCAGTAATTCTTTCGCTTTAGTAGCATCCGCATAGCCTACAGCGATATCTCCTGGTCGACGATCCACAATTTCATAAGGGATTTCAACATCGTTCGCATTTTCAAACGCATGGACAACATCTAACACTGAATAACCTTCGCCGGTTCCTAAATTCACCGCTTCAACACCTGAATGCTTTAAGGCATAATCGAGTGCGCTTAAATGCCCTTGTGCAAGGTCTAATACATGGATATAATCACGAACGCCTGTGCCGTCATGTGTTTCATAATCATCCCCAAAGATAGAAAGTTGTTCTAATTTTCCAACAGCCACTTGGGTAATATAAGGCATTAAGTTGTTTGGCACATCGTTTGGATCTTCGCCAATTCGTCCAGATTCATGAGCACCAATCGGGTTAAAGTAACGCAGTAAGATGACACTCCATTCTTCATCGGATACGACTAAATCACTTAAAATATGTTCAATAAAGACTTTTGTTTGGCCATATGGGTTAGTCGCAGAAGTTGGCATGTCTTCCGTAAATGGCGCTTTATTATCCATGCCATAAACGGTTGCGCTGGAACTGAATACGATTTTTTTCACATTAAATGCTTTCATAACTTCTAGTAAAACAAGGGTTCCTGTGATATTGTTATGATAATATTTTAGAGGTTTTTCTACCGATTCACCCACAGCTTTAAAGCCGGCAAAGTGAATGACGGCTTCAATCTCATTTTCTTCGAAAACTTTTTCTAAACCTTCTTTATCTAATAAATTCAACTCATAAAATGAAAAATCTTTTCCACTTAATTCTTTGATTCGATCTAATACAGTAGGGTGTGCATTTGAAAAATCATCAACAATCACTACTTCATGATCCTGATTCAATAATTCTACTACGGTGTGTGAACCAATATAGCCAGCACCACCGGTAACAAGAATTGCCATATAAACACTCCTTAAAATTAATTAAGTTCATTTTACCATAGAAATGAGAAACTAAAATACAATAATGCGAAAATAAATAATACAAAATTATTTCAAATATTAATTTGGAAGATTTTATAATCAAGTTAGTCACCTGAAATAAAAAAAGCCATGTGAAATT
>CAJUOQ010000006.1 GCA_910588235.1 uncultured Atopostipes sp.
GAAATTTACAGAAATAACTTATTGTAAGTGGCTAACTTAAACTTGAAATTTAGGGAAGAAATAGATAAATAATTTCTATTTAAATAACAAAGGAAAGGCATAAATGGAAAAAAAAGAGATAAAAAATATTATTGAGGAATTAAATTTACCGGTAGATCAATTTGATATTGAGGATTTATATTTTCAACTTAACCAGTTAAAACAAAAAATAAGAATAGTAGAAGAGTTACCAAATCTAATGGATTATTCTCCTCAATTTATATTGAAACAAAGTTGTGATAAATATGACAAATAAAAAACTAACAGAACTATCTATATCTAAGCTTCAAAATTATATTAAAAATAAAGAAATATCTCCTGTCGATATTCTCAAAGAAGTTATTGACCTTATACAAGAAAAAAATAAAGATATTAATGCTGTTATAACTATGTTATACGAAGATGCTCTTAAAGAAGCTCAAAAAGCTGAAAAAGATATTATAAAGGGGGATTACAAAGGGGCTTTACATGGAATACCAATAGGAGTTAAAGACATCATAAATCTAAAAGGGACTAAGACAACATCTGGTTCTAATTTATTTTTAAATAATATGTCGGATTATGATGCAGAAGTAGTATGTCGGTTAAAAAGTGCTGGAGCTATTATTATAGGAAAAGAAAATATGCACAGCCTAGCTTATGGTTCATCAGGAAGCGTTTCACATTTTGGGCCAGTTAAAAATCCATTAAATACAAATAAAATGCCCGGTGGATCGAGCTCAGGCTCTGCTGCATCAGTAGCATTAGGTTTAAGTTATGGATCTATAGGTTCAGACACTGGGGGATCAATTCGAATTCCAGCCGCCTGTTGCGGAGTAGTAGGCATGAAACCGACTTTTGGATTAATTAGTAGATTCGGTGTTGTTTCTTTAGCCCCATCATTAGACACATTAGGTCCTATTACTCGGACAGTAAAAGATAATGCTATAATGCTAGAAGCTATAGCAGGTCATGACAAAAAAGATTCTTTTTCAATAAATGAATTGCAAATAGGCCCCTATGCTAATTTTGAAACAGGAAATTTAGTAGGAAAAACGTTAGGGGTTCCAAGTAATTTTTATTTTGAAATAATGGATACTGAGTTTTTCGATTCCTTCCAGAAAGTGTTAGAAAGTTTGAAAGAAAATGGAATCAAAATAAAAAATATTGAAATACCATTTATGGAGGAGTTTAATGCAGCCATATCTATTATCTTTGCTACTGAAGTATATGAATCTTTAAGAAAAGACTTGCATGAAACGCCAGAAAAAATAGAAAAAGAAATTAGAAATCGCGTTTTAGAAGGAGCTTTTGTCCAAGGCCATGAATATTTAACAATGCAACGTGCTAGAAAGTTAGCAATTAGTGTTTTTTCGGAGATCTTGAAAAGTGTTGATGCTATTATAACACCAACACTTCCCACGTATCCAAGTGACATAGGAGCAGAGCAGATAGAGATAAACGGTAAACACACACATATTCGCAATGTATACTCACGTTTAGTTAAAGGAACAAATTTAACTGGATTTCCATCAATTACAGTACCTAAGAATAAAAATAAAGAGGGTTTGTTTAGTGCTATTCAATTAATTGGGCTACCTTTTTCTGAAAAGGAACTATATAGTTTTGCTTATATGATTGAAAAATTATAGAAGATCAAGACTGGAGGGTAAAAACCCATGATATATTTCATGAGTTTTTATCCTTCGTTTTTTGTTTATAAACTTCTAATCTTTGATACAATGTTTGTATTATATTAAAAAAGTAGGTCTAATTATGAAATTATTTATTATTACTCCATATGAAGCGATGCTAGAAGCTATTAAAAATTCAATTTCTTGTTTTCAAGATATCAAAATTGAATATGGAATTGGTGATTTAGACAAAGGAGTCGAGCTTGCGTTGAAGGCAGAAAACGAAGGCTTTGATTCAATCATTAGTCGTGGTGGTACTGCTCAAATGATACGAAAATATGTGAATATACCAGTCATTGATATGGGACTTTCTGGTTATGATATTTTAAAAACCATTATTATCGCAAATAATCAAAAAGAAAAAACTGCATTAATTGGTTTTTCAAATATCACTTCGGGTGCATATGCTATTCTAGATTTATTAGACTTAAAAACTGAAGTTTATACAATTGAAAGTGAAAACGAAGTACATTCATTATTGATTCAGTTGAAAGAAAAAGGGTTTAATTACATTATAGGTGATGTTATTACTACTAAAAAAGCAAGCGATTTGAACTTATATTCTATTCTATTACAATCCGGCGAAGAAACGATAAAAGCTGCTATTAAGCAAGCTTATTTTGTATTAAGACACTTGAGTCAAGAAGATTATATTAATATACCGATAGTTAAATCATTTCGTTTGTTAAATAATAATTATCTTCTTTTCAGAGATGAGGAAATAATTGAAAGTAGATTAAGTGAATTTAAAAATAATCCTTTAAATCTCGAACAGCTATATACTATTATATCGGAGTCTAATTCATCTAACCAGATAGATACATTCTATTTTGAAGAGTTGAGATTATCTGTAGATGTTTTGTCTTATAGTTATATGAATGAAAAATATAAAATGTTATTACTTAACCCTTTAAATACAAAAGAATTAAACATTAAAGGCATGAATAAATATATATTAAATCCTTCTTACAAGTTAGTCACTCATTCAAAGATTATGAAAAAGATAGTTGCTAAACTAATAGAATTAAAGAAGGAGAAGAAAATCATTTATTTAAAAGGAGACGACTTGTTTACTGAAAATACTTTGATAAAATTTATGTATCAAAATGTTAATCAGCAGGGTGAAATTATCGAAGTAGACTTTGATAATGTTGATGAAGACAAATTATCAAAATTAGACTGGTCAATAATTCGAATGATTAACTTTAGAAATATTAAATCTTCTTTTCAATTACAATATATTCTTTATATCGTTGAGACACATAACATACTATCGATTATTACTAGTAAAGGAAAAGAAATAACGGATGATATATTTAATTCACATAAAATAATTCCTATAAAACTTCCAAATTTTAATGAACGAATAGAAGACACTTTTGAAATTGCTACTCATTTAATTAATTATTATCATAATAATTTAGGAACGAAACCAATAAAAATAAATAAAAAAACACATGAAGAAATTCTTAAGAAATATTCATTCAAAACAATGGATGAATATGTATCTTTAATTAAGGAAGTTATTTTTAAAGAAACCAATTATACAATTTCAATAGAAACGGTTGAGAGAGCCACAGAAAATTATCAAAATAATCAAAAAATAATATTCGAGAAGACAAATAGAACATTAGAAGAATTAGAAATTGATTACATAGAACAAGTAGTGAAAGAAGAAGATTTCAATCAAACTAGTGCAGCAGAGCGACTAGGGATTAGTCGAGCTACTTTGTGGAGAAAATTGAAAAAATACAATATTAAATAACAGCTTAAGCTGTTATTTTTTATTTAATTCACTGTTTAATAATGAAACGGTTTAACGAAAATTAATGTTATATGTTGCTTTTTGAAACCGTTATAACTACAATATAATTATAAAGCGGTTACAAAGAAAGGGAATTTTATGAAAATAGCAATTATAGCAGATGATTTAACAGGCGCAAACGATAGTGGTGTTCAGTTATCCAAATATGGATTAAGCACTTCTGTTTTATTGAATAGAAATAGTAATGAATTGAATGAAGAAGTAGTCGTTTTTGATACGGATTCTAGAGCAGTTGAATCTGAGGAAGCAATGGAAAGGGTAAAAGTAACTAGTAAGTACTTAATAGAAAAAGGCTATTCTTTTATTTTTAAAAAGATTGATTCTACGATGCGTGGAAACATTGGAAGCGAAGTCAAAGGGCTTCTGCAACAAACTCAGAGTGATTTTGTAATTATAAGCCCAGGATACCCTGGTAATGGAAGACAAGTCATTCAAGGAAATCACTATTTAAACGGAGCTTTATTACATGAAACTGAGATCGCTGATGACCCTTTGATGCCGGTGAAAGAATCATATCTTCCAAAGTTATTAAAGGAGCAACTGAAAGAAGAAGTTGGATTAATCACTTATGAAGATATTAGAAAAGGTCCTCAACAACTGGAAAAGCAATTAGAGGAATATAAAAAGAATAGTATTCACTATATTGTGGCTGATGCAAAAGAGGAGGAAGATTTAGAAAAATTATTATTAAATATGAAAAATATAGATTACTCAATTTCTTGGGCTGGATCAGCAGGATTGGCTAATTACTTACCGAAGTATTTGGAAATTGAACCAAGAGAAACAAAATTAAAAGTAGAGAAAACAGATAAACCTATTCTGACTGTGATTGGTAGTGTAAATATCACTTCTAGAAACCAATTAGAGTATTTGTTAAAAATGGAAGATATTAATAGTTTTGAAGTTCAATCTGAACGTTTGGTTTCAGGAAAATGTGATCGAGATGATGAATTAGAATATATATATAATAGTATTATTAAAAGTTCTAGAAATGGTAAGAATACAGTAATTTATACATCTGGAGCTAAAGAAGATATCAAAAAAGCGAGAGAAGCTGGAAGGAAAAGAGGACTGAATTATAATCAAGTGAGTAAAGAAATTGTAAATGCACTTGGAAAAGTAACAGCTAAATTATTAGAGAAAAAAATATACAATGGTTTAATTGTGACTGGTGGAGACACATTAAAACAAGTTGCTGAACACTTAAATGTTAGTGGATTCCAACTCTTCGATGAATTACAGACGGGAGTACCTATTACACAATTTAAAGAAATTTCAAATTTTTATTGTGTAACTAAGGCTGGAGGATTTGGAAATGAAGAAGTGTTTGTAGCAGCTAATAAAAAACTAAAAGGAGATTAATAATGTCAAATAATAAACCAATTATAGGAATTACAATGGGTGATGCAAGTGGTATTGGTCCAGAAATAATTGTTAAATCATTTACACATAAAGAATTATTTGATAAAGCAAAACCAATAGTTATTGGAGATAAAAATATATTAGAAAGAGCTATAGATATAACAGGTGCCCCTGTAGATATTGAAGTAATTACAGCAGAAGATATTAATAACTATACATTTGATGTAGGTGTTTTACCATTAATTGATTTAAATATACTTTCAAAAGACTTGGCTTTTGGAAAAGTATCTGCTCAAGCTGGGGATGCTGCCTACAAATTTGTCGAGAAAGCTATTGATCTAGCTAAAGAAAAACAAATTGATGCAATTTGTACTGCACCACTGAATAAAGAAGCTCTTCATTTAGGAGGCCATATGTACCCTGGGCACACTGAAATTCTAGCTGATTTAACAAATACAGAGGACTATTCTATGATGTTAATGTCTGGGAACTTAAGGGTCATTCATTTAACCACACATATGGGTTTAATTGAAGCAATAAAAAGCATTACGCCTGAAAGAACTTACAATGTTATTAAATTAGCACATGATACTTTAGTGAGATCTGGCAATAATAATCCAAAGATTGCTGTTTGTGGTATTAATCCTCATGCTGGAGAAAACGGTTTGTTTGGTGAAGGAGAAGAAGAAAAACAACTGCTACCAGGAATTGAAAAAGCTCAAAAAGAAGGAATTAATGTTGAAGGTCCTTTACCAGCTGACACACTATTTTTCAGAGCTGGACGCGGAGACTTTGATGTTGTAGTTGCTTGCTATCACGATCAAGGTCATACTCCTGTAAAAGTATTAGGAATTGATAATGGAGTAAACATAACTGTGGGGTTAAAAGGCGGAATTATAAGAACGTCAGTTGATCATGGAACAGCTTTTGATATTGCTGGTAAAAATTTAGCAACAGAACAAAGTATGTTATCGGCAATATATGCAGCAATTGACTTAGCACCAACAAATAACAATAAATAGATTAGGAGAGATTGTATTGATAAGTAAGTATGTAAACAAGATCCCTGGTGGCAATATGGTCGTTCCTTTAATAATAGGAGCACTCATTAATTCTTTTTTTCCAGAGGTGTTAGATATTGGGGGATTTACAACAGGATTAGCACGTGGATCTGATGCGTTATTAGGTGCATTTCTAGTCTGTATTGGAGCAAGCTTAAATTTAAAAGGAGCGGCTAGTTCACTAAAAATAGGTGGAGTAATTACTATCACTAAGTTTATTGTAGGGATAGCTTTAGGATTAATAATTTCTATGCTTTTTGGAGATAATTTCTTAGGAATTTCTTCATTAGCTATGATTGGCGCATCAACAAATGCTAATGGTGGATTATTTTCTGCTTTGGCTGGAACATATGGTAATGAGAAAGAAGTTGGAGCATTACCATTAGTTTCCTTAACAGATGGTCCATTCTTCACTATGATTGCAATTGGAGCAGCTGGTATTGCTTCAATCCCTATTGCTGGTTTGATATCGGTAGTTATACCTATCGCTATAGGGATGATTTTAGGCGCTTTAGATAAAAATATTAAAAAATCTTTAACCAATATAAGTCCTATACTAATACCTTTTTTCTCATTTGCATTAGGGACGGGCATCGACTTGAGAACATTGTTTGAAGCTGGATTATCTGGTGTTTTATTAGGATTAATCGTTACATTTGTTATTGGTTTTTTCACAATTCTTACCGACAAGTTAACAGGTGGTACAGGAGTGGCTGGCGCAGCTACCTCAAGTACAGCTGGAAATGCTGTTGGTACACCTGCTGCCATTGCTTCAGCGGATCCATCAATGGTTAATATAGCAAATGTTGCTACACCCCAAATAGCAGCATCAGTGATTACTACAGCAATTTGTACACCTATATTGACTAATTACATTGCAAAAAGAAATGAGAAAGAGAATGAAAAAAGCAAGACAATCGAGACTTGATTATAGATATAGGACATAATCAACTAAACTATAAAATATTGAGTTAATTTAGCCATTGTATGTAAGCGTTATTTTAATGTGATAAATAAAATATAGACTATAATTATTGAAAGACTACAATTCTTTAAACTAAATAAAAACCCACAATTTTTATCCAGTAATAGATAAAAATTGTGGGTTTTTAATTTGATTATTAGAAAAATATATAAGCAGTTATAAAAGTTTACTAAAATGATACTTTATAATATAATTTAGAAAAGAAATATCCTTTCTTATTTTCTAAATTTAAATTAAATATTATTTATTTCGAACATACGCAACGATTCTCAACACTTCTTCATTAATCTAATGTAAGCGCAATCTAATATAAAATTACATAGCTTCAATTAGTCGACAAAAATAGATGAAAGGAGGACATGAACCAACAGAACTGGTTGAAGTAATTTCAAGGAAGAGCGATGAAAGTCGTTCGGACTTACATTAGAGGAGTGTTTGAAATGGATAATTTAACTTCGTGGCTCGAACGTTATATTTTACCGCTGGCGATCAAAATCGGTTCACAAAAACACTTAGTAGCTTTACGAGATGCCTTTATTGGGACATTGCCAGCGACGTTGGCCGGTTCTGTGGCGGTTATGATTAATGCGATCTTACGGGATTTACCGCCACAGTTTATTGACGGCTATGACGGAAGTACTGTGCCGGTGATTAGCCAAATTATCGAAATTAATGGCTACGTCTGGAATGGAACTCTTGCGATTGCGGGATTAATTTTCATTTTTTCTTGGGGTTATAACTTAGCACGCGCCTATAAAGTGAACGACTTAGCGGGAGGAATTGTTGCAACAGCGGCGGCCATCGCGGGTATTCGCTTTTCTTTCGCAGGAACGGTGGAAGGAGTCAATTTAGATCCTGGCACGATTGATGTTTTAAATGAAGCAGGCTGGGAAGCGACCGCGGATAGTGTAACCGCTAATGGTTGGGGCTGGCTGCCACTCAGCAGTTTGGATGGAAATTTTTATTTCACGGCAATGATTATTGGTTTTGTGGCGACGATGATTTACATTAAATTGATGCAGGCCGAGATTACGATTAAACTGCCGGAGTCCGTACCGCCCGCTGTTTCAAAAGCTTTTGCCTCCATTATTCCGGCAACCGTTGCACTTTATGTGACAGGGATTTTTTACTGGCTCTTTTCGCGTGTCGTGCCGGACTTAACCTTTCTGGAATGGCTGCAAGAAACGATCGCTTTACCGCTTTTAGGGATGTCTCAAGGATTTGGAGCCGTCGCGATCTCCGCCTTGTTTGTGCAGCTGTTTTGGTTCTTTGGGATTCACGGACCGAATGTCTTAGCTCCAATTTTAGAAGGGGTTTTTGGAGTGGCGCAATTGACGAACGTAAATTTATTCCAAGAAGGGGGCTCGGCCTTAGTGTTAGAGGAAGGCTATACTTGGGTGCGGGGTTCTTTTGATGCTTATGCTTGGTTTGGCGGTTCTGGTGGGACCATTGTGATGGTGTTGGCAATTTTATTGTTCTCAAAACGTGAAGAGTACCAAACGGTCGCGAAACTATCGGTCGGTCCCGGCATCTTTAATATTAATGAACCGGTTCTATTTGGTTTACCAGTAGTTTTGAATCCTATTTTATTTATACCGTTTATTTTAACCCCTGTGATTTCGGTCGGGATTGGCTATTTTGCGACGGTCTTTGGTTTAGTGAATCCTGTTTCGCAACAAGTCGCTTGGGTGACTCCACCGCTCTTAATGTCTTTCCTAGCGACAGGGGCTGACTGGCGCGCCCCGATTGTGACGTTAGTGGCGATGGTGGTTTCTTTCTTAACTTGGATTCCATTTATCATCTCGGCAAATAAAATGGTACCTATCTCAGCCGAAGAAGCGGCGGAAGAAGAGACGGGTGATGATTATGAAGATTGAGCGAACAATGAAGCTTTCGGCGGCAGCACTCTTTGAGATTTTAGAGCGCTCGATTCAAACAGATATTTATACACACACGAAGCAGTCTTTAAATACAGAAAATTTTGAAGGTTTTGAGTACATTAAATATTTTGCGAACGGGGATCAAGCCCTTATTCGGATCGATCAATACGATCCAGCACAGACGTATTACTACAGTACACATACGGATAAAAATCGCATTCTTGTAAAATATGAGATCCAACCGGTGGATGAAAAAAGCTGCGTTCTCCATTATACAGAAGAAATTGATTCGCACGGTTTTTTACAGAAAATCAATGATACATTGGTCGGTTATATCTGGGGTTACCTGAAAAAGAAAAGATTCCATGAAATGCTGCGACAAATGGAAAATCTTTCTGACCAATGAAACTGGAGTAAAACTTCCACTGATTGAGGAGAATATAAAGAGGTGGGAGTTTTTGTTTTTGTTCCTTAGATCCTGTAGAGTTATTCGTATAAATAACGAAAAATGAGTGTCTGAACATGGAATTGAAACAAATTGTTATAATTTCTAATAAAACTGTCACTTATTTTTCATGAAAGTGATGTAAAATAGAAGAGCAAGCTTCTTTTGAAGCGTAGTTCATCGAAAGTAGTGAAAACAAATGAGTGCAAGATATGAAAAGTTTGATATTCTTCGTGGCTTGGCCATTGTGGGCGTGATTTTGATCCATATTACCGCACCACTCGCAACAGATGATGATGTGTTAGCGATTGTGGTGAATCAAATCTCAAGATTCGCTGTGCCCGTTTATTTTATTTTATCCGGCTGGGGCTTAACGATTGCCGATAGTTATAAAAGAAGCGCAAGTTACGGGGATTTCTTAAAAAAGAGGTTTCTAGGTATTTTCCCGCAATACTTCCTATGGAATATTATCTATTTAGTTTACACGGATGTGTGGAATATTCCGGGAGATTTAAGTTGGGGAATGCTTTATGACATCGCTAAAAGTTTACTGATGGGAACCATTTATAATCATTTATATTTTGTTCCAGTTATTTTAATTTTTTATATGGCTTATCCGCTTCTTTTAAAAATTGCCAACAAATATGGCATCATGATCTCCTTAGTCATTACGATGTTGAGTCAAGTTTCGGATCTATGGATTGAGCACGAATATTTTTATATGAATAAAAATGTTTTTAATTGGCTCTTCTTTTTTATTTTTGGTGTTTGGTTGGCTAAAAATTTCACTGAAAAAGTGCAATACGTGCAAAAATACAAAGTGCCTATTATGTTAGGGGCGCTAGTGACGATGATGATGGTTATTTTTACCCCTTTCGTTGTCGGTGGGGTATTTGATTATAATTTAGCGCTTGCTTCCACGCGGCCGTCGGTTATTTTTTATTCGTTGATGGTGGTGTTATTGATAATGGTTGTTCCTTTTAGAAATGAGCGTTTGAATCCTATTTTCTTAACATTAAGTAAGTATTCTTTTTATATTTACTTGAGCCATTATCTATTCGTAGATTTCTTACGTACGAGCTATGTAAATGCCGGCTTGCATCTCAATACCGTAATCTACATTCTCTTGTTTTTACTGCTCGTCACTTTAGCTTCTTTAGCCGTGGGTGTGGTTACAAGAAAAATAGAGCAGCGGTAAAACGTTGCGTACATAAAAAATGAATTCAGAAGAGTGAGAGAGTTAGGGGTTAGCGAACATGCTAGCCTCTTTTTTAATGGGTATTTCATTCCTCTCACCCGTTATTTCTGATACGCTAATGCTATCAGGCAGAAAGGATGGATAGGATGAAGAAAAAGAAATTATTTCAATCCGTTAGTTTAGGTCTTATGGTTTTATTTTCTGTAGTACTTGTCGCTTGTGGACGCGATGTTTCGACAGTAGAGGATGCTTTAGAGGGGCATTGGACCGTAGAAGATGCGCGGATGAATGGGGAACCGCTGGAAGAGGCGTTGGATCAATATGAGGAGTTATTGGATATTGATTCCGAGGCCATCACGAGCACAGAAGAGGGACAGACGGAAATTGCCCTTGATTTTTATTATCAAGAAGGCAACTTAACGATTGTCAATAATCAAGGCGAACAAACCGTGTTTCCTAGCGAAGTGATCAACCGCGATGAGGAAAATAATACCCTTGTTTTAGAACATGTGATGGACGAAGAACAAGGATCCATCAAGTTAAATGAAGAAGTTACTTTTGCCGATGAAGAACGGGAATCGTTGACTTCTCATATAAGTATAACGGATATCAAACTGGAAGAAGAAGAACCGTCAGAAGAAAGATCCGGCTTAGATGAAGAACTGTATCAGTTCGGACAAGAGTTTGCGCTCGAAATTTTTCGAAACATCAATCTTGAGTTTGATTTAAACTATGTGGACGACGAAGAAGCGCCGACTGCCGAATAGTTGAAGCTGTCGTCGCGTTTCATTCAGTAATATTTTTATAAAAGAAAGAATCCAGAAGGCTGTGGTGACACAAGCACTTCTGGATTTTTGTTTGTCGTTATTCGTTTAATTCCGTAAGTAATTCGTCGAGGTTAAAATTGACAAAGTCATCCAGCACGACATCCGCTTGGGAGAGGTCCTGCACGCCCGAATTGGGATTATCTAAAGCCACACATTGCATGCCCGCTTCTTTCGCCGCGGCTACACCGTTTGCGGCATCTTCAAAGACCAAACACTCAGTGGGTTCAATTCCCATGACTTCCGCTGTGTGGAGAAAGATTTCTGGATGCGGTTTGCCGTGGGTAATATCTTCGCCACTCATCGTGACGTCAAAATAGTCGCCTAAAGAAAATTGATCGACAATATGATCGACCGTTTTTCGATTGTTGGAAGAAGCTAAAGCTAGACGATAACCCGCCTCATCAAAAGCTTTTAATACGTCTAGAAAATGATCGACGAGAGGGACCTGTTGGATTTCTTCCATAAATCTTTGCTTCTTGGTCGCAATTAAGTCCTCCACGCTCGGTTCTAAATCATACATTTCTTTGAAATGAGACCACATATAGTCATCCGTCGTTCCCACAAACTTTAAGTACTCCTCCGTCGAAATGGAACCGCCAAGTTCTTCTAACATTTCAATTTCTAATCTTTGGTGGACGGGTTCACTGTCAATAATGACGCCATCCATATCAAATATCACTGCTTGCACTCTTTTTCCTCTTTTCTTTTTTGATTTTACATTTTTTTGAATCCTATATTTCGTTTTTGGAGCTGCTGATACCTAGCATATCATGAAAGTGGTAACGGTAGAAATATATTGCTAATTTTGAAGGAGGGACTTTTTCATAAAAAATATCTGTAAGAGGTGAATAAAGGAAAAATTTCGGAGAGTAAGCAACCGGTCCATTCCGTTGACAACGTTTACAGGGAGGCCTATAATCTATTTTATAGAACTTCATTCTCCTTTTGGAAGAGGCGTTCACCAGGCTTTATACATAGGGTCCTTAAGGAGGAGAAAAATTTTGAATACTTATAAAAAAAGACGGCCGGCGGGTCGAGCGAAGTGGAAAACGTTCATGTTAGCTTTGTTTTTATTAGCGATTTTTTCAGGTCCATATAATGTCGCGCATGCACAAACGGCGACTGAGGAAGCAGCAACAGAAACGGAAGGCGTTTTGCGCGTAGGTATGGAAGCCAATTATGCGCCTTTTAACTGGTCGCAAGTCGATGATGCGAACGGGGCGATTGCCATTTCGAATAGTCAAAATGAATATGTGAATGGTTATGATGTTCAAATTGCGAAACGGGTTGCGGAGGCTTTAGATTTAGAATTGGAAATTGTTAAAGTGGAGTGGGATGGTTTGCCGCCCGCTTTAATGTCGGGGAAAATTGACGCGATTATTGCGGGGATGAGTCCGACGGCTGAACGTAAAGAACAAATTGATTTTTCGGATCGTTACTATACCTCGGATTTGGTGCTGGTTGTGCAAGCAGGCAGTCAATGGGAAAATGCGACATCTTTAGAAGATTTTGCGGGTGCGAAAGTTACTGGGCAGTTAAATACCTTTCATGAAACGGTGATTGACCAAATTCCAAAGGTTGATAAACAGACAGCGATGGATAATTTCCCGGCCATGTTCTCAGCGACCTTGAGTGGCAAAGTCGATGCTTATGTCTCCGAACGACCGGGTGCGATGGCGGCCGTAGCGTCCAATGCCGATTTAACTTTTGTGACTTTTGAAGAAGGGATGGGCTTTGATGTTTCGGGGGAGGATACTTCGATCGCTGTAGGCTTGCGGAAAGAGAGTCCCTTAACAGAGCCGATCAACGAGGCTTTGGCGACAAAGGCCAAATTATTGTCGACGAGGATCCCGAAGAATTTTTCAACCATCCTAAAGACCCAAGCCAAGTAGATTTTCTCACTCGCTTTAGTAAAGAGCACACACTTGAAAGCTAACTTAGGAAATTCAAACACTGACGTACTAAGTTGAGTACGTTATAATGTAATTGACTTCAATAGGGGAGGAATTATAATGTTCAAAATGACCTTTAATCCAAGCAATGCTAGAAAAAATTTTTATCAGCTCTTAAAAGATGTGAATATGAATCATACAGAAATACAAATTATTAGCGAACGAAATGAAAATAATGCAGTATTGATTAGTTTAGAAGATTGGAAATCTATTCAAGAAACATTGTTACTTGAACAAACTGGGGTACTTGATCAAGTTAGAAAACTCGAAAAAGATGAAAGTGGCTTTACAAATGTTGATGATATTGACTGGGACAGTCTTTAATGAAGCAATATGGAGTATTCATTAAAAATTCTGCAAAAAAAGACTTTAAAAAGATTAAACATTCTAACTTACAAGAAAACTTTCAAAAAGTCATACAAACCCTCTAAGAAAATCCATTTGAATGACACAATCTTTTGAAAAACTGCCCCCTCAGTCATCTGGATTCTATTCTAGAAGAATTAATCGACAACATCGTGTCGTCTATAAAGTAAATGAAACTTTAAAACGAGTAGAAATTTATTCTGCATGGACACATTATGAATGATTTATTTTAAAGCATTCATAAATTCCTATTTAAATAAATCTACTATTATAAAAAGCAATGAAACTTGAAAGTGATTATAAGTTTCATTGCTTCTTTTTATTTAATGAATCTAAAATATACAAACTATTTTTCATTCTTTAATGTTCCTTCGTTTTCTGTAAATCTATGACCTTTAGGGTTAAAAGAACTTCTAATATGACAACAGGAGGTTCGTGATCATGTCTTTAGTTTTCATGTTCACGAGCGTGTGTCTCGTAGTTACGTATTCGAGTTTCGAGCTCACGAGCTCCCTCATCATCCGCCAAATGGTGAAAATTTCTCTATAAAAATAAGCGATAACGAAAATAGGCAGAGAGATTAACGGAAATAATTAGGAAACATTTAATTTTTGAAGTAAGCTAGTTAATAGTTACAAATAGTTCAAATAGAGGGGATAAAATGGATACGAAAAAGCTATGGAAACTCTTTGTTTCCACACTTTATTTAAGTGCATTTACTTTTGGTGGAGGCTATGTCATTGTGACGTTGATGAAGAAAAAGTTCGTTGACGATTACAAATGGATTTCCGAGCGAGAGATGTTAAATTATGTGGCGATTGCGCAATCTTCTCCCGGAGCTATTGCGGTGAACGGGGCGATTGTGGTCGGGTACAGGATTGCTGGAATTGTGGGCGTGATCGTTTCTGTTTTAGGCACCATTATTCCACCCTTTGTGATTATCACTTTAATTTCCTTTTTCTATGATGCGTTTCGTGAAAATATATGGGTTAGTTTAATGCTTGAAGGGATGGAGTCAGGGGTCGCTGCGGTGGTGACGGCTGTCTCTTATGAAATGGCGATCGGTATTGTGAAAGAAAAGAACGCTATGCTGATTGTTATGATGGTGGCTGCTTTCTTAGCGAATGCGGTCTTTAACGTGAATGTGATGTTAATTATTGTGATCAGTATTGCGATCGGCTTAATCCAAAGTTATTTCATGAATAGAAAGGAAGAACTTGAATGATTTATTTAAAATTATTTTGGGCCTTCCTCCAAGTCGGTTTGTTTAGTTTTGGGGGCGGCTATGCGGCTTTGCCTTTGATTGAAAATATTATTGTCGATAGTAATCAATGGTTAACGACCGGAGAATTTACCGATTTAATTACTATTTCGCAAATGACTCCGGGACCTATTTCCGTCAACTCCGCCACTTTTGTTGGTTTAGATATTGCAGGCTTTGGGGGTGCGCTGGCGGCGACTTTCGGAAATTTATTGCCTTCCTTTATTATTGTTACCTCCGTCGCCTGGTTGTATATGCGCTATCGTCGTTTAAATACGCTGCAAAATGTCCTCAAAGTCTTACAACCGGCCGTGATTGCGATGATTGCGACCGCTGGCTTGTCCTTGATTATTACCGCTTTTTGGGGCGAAGAAGCCATCTTATTATCCAACACTAGTATTTTAGCGGTTGTTTTATTTATTATCAGTTTAGTCTTACTCCTTAAAACCAAACTAAGTCCGATCTTAGTGATGGTGTTAGCCGGTGTGTTGAATGTCGTGTGGGCTATCGTAACCGGTGTTGTATAGATGAAAGAATACTGAACAGTCAGGGGTTCGAAGTCCTTCAGGGACGTATAATTGAAAAAAGACGTTTCCAACTTTCAGGGAAGCGTCTTTTTAAATATTTATCCTTCAAGAATACGAAGAAATATTTTTCGGCTATCGATTAATACATCATTGAGACGTTTCGCTTCTTTATTTAAGGTGTGATAAGGGCCTAGAATTTTGGGGACTTGCGGGAGATTCTCCTCATCCGCCATCACCACATATTCATAGTCATTGGCTTCGTTCATGTCCACTAAGTAATGATCCAGTAAATCATGAAAAGCTGCTGTTTCTAATCTTTCAGCATCGTCAATGAATAGGGCGTGATATTTTACGTTAGGCGGAGTGAGCTGTTCGTAATGTTCAATATCAATGCCTAATTCTTGCAGCGAACGGCCATCTTCGGCAGTAATCAAATCTTTTAAAACTGTCGCTTTCTCGGGGTCGCCGGCGACGACGAGTATTTTCCCGTGTTGATTTAAACGCCTTGCACAATTTACCACTCGTTTGACTAAGAGTGAGGTTTTCCCCGCACCTTGTGCTCCTTTGAATTTTTGTTTAGTTTGGGCTTTACTTGTTGCTTTCTCTTCATAAGCTTTTGGCAAAGACCTCGAGATATAATGCTTGATATTCGTATTTGGATTGAGTGCTTGCTGCATAATTTGCGTCTGCTGAGCAGTTAAATGCGCTGCGGATGTTGTCTTTTTCGCGAAAATTTGTTGTAAAATTTCTGTGTGGTCTTCAAAATCTTGCGGCGTCAGTAAAACCACTTCGTCCTCAACAGCAGCTAGCGCTTCCAAAAGGATAGAGTCATAGAGATAGTAAAGCTCTTTAAAGATGTCTTTATTTTGTGGCGTAGCTTCGATGTTTTGTTGGAAAGCCTGTTGCTTTTCTTTAAATTCTTCCACATTTTCAGGAGTTTGAAAAATAAACACCGACTTTTTTGGTTCCACGACCACAAAATCGAAAGCAGATTGGAAAAGTGTGGGCTTGACATAAAGATGAAAATCCCGCTCTGCATATTCCACCCGGGCGAGCAGCGTGGTTAAAGCAGACAGAAAATCGATTTCGAAGACTGTCAGGGAATCATAAAAATGTAAAATGGCTTTGTGATCGGGATATAATTCTATGCTCATGACTAAACACCTTTCCTTATGACTTATTATAGTATAAAAAAGGAATGAAAACTATTTGATTGCTGGGAAGGCAGAAAAAGAACAGCAGGGTCTCCTCGAAATGAAAGGTTAAAAAACAATGAAGTGCTTGCAAACTATGCAAAAATAACCTACATAGCCAGGTTTTTCACGTCTTTATTTTCCGTCGGGAGCGCTTGTTTGGTGACTTAAAGGCGTCAGAACACTTTTCTTGAGCGGACTATGTTAGGATAGGTTTAGGCTTCAATTTTTGCCTAATATAAATCAAGGTGAAAAGCAGGGCCTTTTCATTTTGAAAATACTCATATTGGGCTGGAAGGAGTTTTAATGTGTTTTTAAGAGATCAAACATTTGTTTCAGAATATAATCAAAAAATGGAAGAAATCAAAAGAGAAAATCGATTGATGATCATTAATGATTATCAAATCCGATTGAATTTGTATTTAGCGGACCAGAATCGATTGTCAGCACCAGTAGATAGCGGTTTTATCGATATTGAAATCGATATTACGGAAAAAAATCCGATTACGGAAAATCTACCGGTCAATTATTTTTCAGAAGAAAAGATTGCGGTTTACACGGCGATTTACGGTCCTTATGATGAAGTGACCGAACCGATCACGGTGCCGGATAATTGTGATTTTTATATTTTCACGGACCAGGAAGTCCCTGAAGATTCGGTCTGGGAAAAAGCAGAGATTGATTTAGCAAAGTATGATTTAGAAGATCAAAGTGACTTATTTAAAAATCGTTTTATTAAAATGCATCCGCATTTATTTTTTGAAGAGTATAAGTATTCTTTATATGTCGATGGCAACATCAAAATCATGACGGATCCGACTGAATTTATCGACCGTATGAATAAGTATGGCGTGTTATTCCATAACCATTACCGCGTGGATTGTGCCTATGTCGAAACAGAAAGGTGCCGCATCCAAGGCTTAGGATCGGATGAAGAGTATGACCAACACTTAGCTCATTTAGAGGCAGAGGGTCTACCGCGAAACTACGGCTTTTTAGAGTGCCCGGTTGTTTTCCGTGAACATCACAATCCGACCTCACAAAAATTGATGAAGGAATGGTGGGAAGAATTTATGGCGAATGCGAAACGCGACCAGATTAACTTACCGCTAGTTCTTTATCGGAACGGGATTCGTCCGCCAGAGTTAGCCGGTTTAGGCAATGATTTATACTCCAATTATGCTTTTCAAAAAATAAATCATCGCATGTCACGCGAAGAAACGATTAAATATACCGGTGAAGTATCGACTTAAGAATGAAACAAAACGTGAAATGCGTTATAATAAAAGAGACTTGAACACGTATTTTATTTGGAGGCGAGTAGATGTCAGAGAATGTATTAGTTACAGGCGCAGCGGGCTTTGTCGGTAAGTTTTTAAGCGAAGCCCTGTTAGAGAAAGGTTACCCAGTAATTGGCGTGGATAATCTAAATGATTATTATGACGTGCAATTGAAAAAAGATCGTTTGAAAGATTTGGAAGCCTATGACAATTTCACTTTTTTAGAATTTGATATTTCCGAAAAAGAAAAAGTCGACCAAGTCTTTGAAGAGTATGAACCACGTATTGTGATGAATATGGCGGCGCAAGCAGGCGTTCGTTATTCGATTGAACATCCGGAAGTGTATATGCAAAGTAATATTATGGGCTTTTATAATATTTTAGAAGCTTGTCGACACCATCCCGTGGATCATTTATTATATGCATCCTCAAGTTCAGTGTATGGTTCGAATAAAAAAGTACCGTTTGAAGAAACAGATTTTGTCGACAATCCCGTGTCTTTATATGCGGCCACCAAGAAATCCAATGAACTGATGGCGCATACGTATAGTCATTTGTATGATATTCCAGCGACCGGTCTTCGTTTCTTTACTGTTTATGGACCGATGGGACGTCCGGATATGGCGTACTTTAAATTCGCGGATATGTACTTTAACGATGAAGCGATCCATATTTATAATGATGGCGACTTTGACAATGATATGTACCGTGATTTCACTTATGTGGACGATATCGTCGAAGGCATTTTAGGCTTAGTCGATCATCCACCAGTAGAAACCGAAGAGAGTGCCGCGCATACGGTCTTTAATTTAGGCAATAACCAACCAGTAAAACTGATGGAATTTATCACAAGCTTAGAAAAAGCTTTAAGTCAGTCGTTAGATCGCGAAGTGGAATTTGAAAAAATCTACGAACCGATCCAACCAGGTGATGTGCCGGCCACTTACGCCAGTACTGAAAAATTACAAGAAGCGATCGGCTACAAACCGGATACGAGTGTAGCGGAAGGCTTACAAAATTTTGCGGACTGGTATGTGGATTACTACGACGTGAAATAAAAACAAAGAAACATTCGGCATCAACGTTTTCCTTGGTGCCGTATCTTTTTATTTTGGAATATTTCGATCAGTGCTTTGAAAGGAGCTTTCTATGTTTCCCAAAGATCAAACATTTGTGACAGAATATAATAAAAAAATGGAAGAAATAAAAATGTCGACGCGACAAACCGTGATTGAAGATTATATGAGACGGTTAAATCTCTATTTAGCGGACCAACGCGGGATCACGCCGCCGATCGATAGTGGTTTTGTGGATATGGAAATCAAACCGATTGAAGAAGTGGTTGGTTTAAAAGAGGCCCCCAATTATTTTTCAAATGAGCGCATCGCTGTTTATACCGCGATCTTCGGTCCTTATGATGAAGTGCTCGAACCGCTGACACAGCCGGATAATGTTGACTTTTTCATTTTTACCGATCAAGAAGTACCGGCCGATTCCGTCTGGCAAGAAATAGAGGTAGACTTAGCCGATTATGATTTAGAAGAGGCGAACAGTATGATTAAAAACCGCTTCTTTAAGATCTTACCGCACTTATTTTTTGGAGACTCGGACTATAAATATTCCTTATACGTCGATGGAAATGAAATGGTGATGACGGATCCGACAGAATTTATTCACCGTATGAACAAATACGGGATGCTCTTTCATGACCATTACCGGGTGGATTGTTCGTATGTCGAAGTGGAACGGAGCCGCGTCCAAAAAATAGGTTCGGATGCAGAATATGACGAGCACAATGCTTACTTGCGCTCGGAAGGTTTTCCTGAAAAATACGGGTTACTTGAATGTCCGATTATTTTACGTGAACATGATCATCCGACTTGTCAAATGATTATGGAAGAATGGTGGGAAAGCTTTTTAGCTCATTCAAAACGAGATCAAGTCAATTTACCGATTGTCTTGTGGCGCCATGGGATTCATCCCTATGAATTAACGGGCTTAGGCACGGATATTTATTCCAATTACGCCTTTTTAAAAGTCGATCATACGATGTCCCGAGAAGAAAGAGCCGCCCACAATGGGGTGGAGATCGAATAAAAAATAACTGAGTGAAAGGGAGGTTCAATGAAAACAATCCGTGTAAATAAAGAAAAACTATTTCAGGCGTTAGCGCAAGGGAAGCTGCGAGGGATGCCTGATGAACAATTTTTAAAATTACAATTTGCTTTACGTATGCATGACGAGCTCGATTTAGAAAATCCTCAAACCTTTAATGAAAAATTACAGTGGCTGAAGCTCTATGATCGACAGCCGCTTTACACGCAACTTGTCGATAAGTATGCCGTGCGGGAGTATGTCGCTGCGAAAATTGGCGCCGAATACTTAGTGCCCATTTATGGGGTGTATGAAAATTATGAGGCGATTGATTTTGAGGCCTTGCCGGAGCAGTTCGTCCTCAAAGCCAATCATACGTCAGGTGGTGTCTTTGTGATTAAAGATAAAAACCAAATCGACCATGCAGTCCTGAAAAGCGAAGTCGAAAAATGGTTGGCCTTTAATTATTATTGGACGCATCGGGAATGGCCATACAAAAATGTGCCCCCGAAAATGGTTGCGGAAAAATATATGGTAGATGCCGGCAGCAATGATTTAAAAGATTATAAATTTTTCTGTTTTGATGGCGAGCCGAAACTCATGTATGTCGCGTCGGAGCGAGCCCAAGAGACGAGATTTGATTTTTATGATTTAGATTTTAATCATTTACCCGTCGTCCAGCAGGGGACAGAAAATAGCCAAAAAACGATCGCGAAACCACAAAATTTTGAAAAAATGATTGAACTTGCGCGGGTACTAGCGGCTGATATTCCGCATGTACGCGTGGATTTTTATGAGATAGAGGGGCATGTCTATTTTGGCGAGATGACTTTTTATCATATGGCCGGAAATGAGCCTTTTGATCCGCCGAATTTTGATGAAAAACTCGGCGCGTTGATTCAACTGCCGAGGCACTAAATACTTAAAACATATAGACATGACTTAGCCAGCCGTATTCATCGTGTCGATGAAGCGGCTGGCTTTTTATATTGATTAAATGATGACTTATCTCGTAAATTCGACCACGTTTTTGATACCTTCAAGGGCTTTTAAGTCTTGGGTCACTTCTTCTTTGTCCATACTTTCTTCCAAGACAAGTGTGACCAGAAAGATCACTTCATTTTCATTTTCCGCGGAACCTTGAAAATCTTTTTCGACATCTAATTTCGCAATTTTGATATTTTTCGTGGAGGTGTAGCTTAAAAATTCATTGAAGCCTTGTTGGGTGTGCACCATCAAGGTTAAGTCGGTAGGATCCGTTCGTTTTTGGATATAGTGTTTCAGCGGTCGCATTAAAATAAAAATGAAAACAATGGCGAGCCCGCCGGCAATCGTGATTTCATAAAAGCCAATGCCAATCGCTAATCCAATCGTCGCGGCCGCCCACAAACCAGCGGCGGTCGTAAGGCCCTGCACGCGGTTTTCAGAGGTGACTAAAATGGTCCCGGCTCCGAGGAAACCAATCCCACTGACGACTTGTGCACCCATGCGCGTAATATCAATCCCAGCATCCGGATGTAATTCAAAGACGTATTCATTGGTCATCATCACCACAGCAGCTCCTAAACAGACTAACATGTGGGTGCGTAATCCAGCGGAACGGTGTTTAATATCTCGCTCGGTCCCAATGATACCTCCGATCAAAAGCGCTAACCCCATGCGGAAAAGAATCGTCACTAAATTTAATTCCTGTAAATCAATCGGCCAATTGAAAGCCATGATCACTCCCCATTTCATTCATTCTCTTTGAAGTTTCTTTTTCGCTTCATTATCCGTTATCTTTTAAATCAAAGTCAAGCATTTGGCTTACCGCCGAAGAAAGTGAGTTGCTTAAAGAAAGAAAATTCTATAAAATGAAAGGATTGAAACAAAAGATTCACTTCATCTAAACGCCTAATTTGTGAATCATATGTTACAATGGGAGCTGAAGTAAAAGGAGACACCAAGTTATATTTCAAGAGAGTAGACAGGAGTCATCGATATGAAAGTTGCTATTCAAAATAATGACAAAGAAATTTCAGTAGAAGTGGCAGAAAAATTAAAAGAATTATTACAAGCAGCCGAGATTGAAATCGATCCAACCAATCCCGATATTTTGATTACGATTGGGGGCGATGGAACCTTGCTTTCCGGTTTTCACCGCTATGCGCATCAGTTGGATACCTTGCGTTTTATCGGCGTACATACCGGTCGTCTTGGATTTTATACCGATTGGCGAGAATATGAATTAGAGTCGTTGGTGGAAAGTCTGAAAAATGATGATGGGCAATATGTTGCTTATCCTTTGCTCGATGTCAGTGTGGTGTATGAGGGGGACCGGCAGGAAAATAATTTTTTGGCGTTGAATGAATCGACCATCCAGAAAAAAGGCGGCACGCTCGTCAGTGATGTATTTATTAACGAAGATCATTTTGAACGTTTTCGCGGGGACGGCATTTGTGTTTCGACACCGACAGGCTCGACCGGTTATAATAAATCAGTCGGGGGCGCGGTGTTGCATCCGAGCTTAGAAGCGCTGCAGATGGCAGAGATTGCGTCGATTAATAATCGGGTGTTCCGTACGTTAAGTTCGCCCTTAGTGATTGCGAAAGATGAAGAAATCGTGATTAAATCCAGTGAAGCGCAAGAACTCGTCTTAACGCTCGATCACATTACCACTACGGAAACCGATGTGAAAGAAATCCATATGAAAATTGCGGAAGAATCGGTGCGCTTTGCGCGTTATCGTCATATGCATTTTTGGAACCGTGTGAGTGATGCCTTTATTGGGGACCGATACCAATGAGTGTAAGCTGGATTGTCCAAAAAGATGAACCGCAACATCTAAAAGAATTTTTAAAAGACAAAGGCGTGTCGCGCCGCATTATCGGACGGACGAAATTTCATGGCGGAGCTTTTGTTGTCAATGGGCAAGAAGTGCGAATCCGAACCCCTTTAGAAGAGGGCGATCGGGTGCAACTGCAGTTACCGGTTGAGGCCGCGAATCCGAATTTAGAGGCGACCGATCAACCGCTGGAGATTCTTTATGAAGATGAACATTATTTAGTCATCAATAAACCAATCGGCCTGATTTCGGTGCCGTCACCAGCGCATCGGGGCGATACAGTCGCCAGTCGCGTAAAAGGTTATTTGTTGCGGCAAGATTATCGACATAAAGTTGTCCATGTCGTGACGCGTTTAGATCGCTATACGAGTGGTGTGATGTTAATCGCCAAGAATATGCTTGGGCATTCGCTGATGGGAAAATTATTAGAAGAACAGACCTTAGAAAAATATTATGAAGCGATAGTAGAAGGTCATTTAGAAACAAGCGAAGGACTGATTGAGGCACCGATTGCGCGCTCACCGGATTCGATTATTGAGCGAGTGGTAGCTGCGGATGGGAAGCCTTCGTTGACCCAATATAAAGTTCTCGATCATTTGACCGCTGACTTGTCTCATGTAGCGCTCGCGTTGCATACAGGAAGAACCCACCAGATCCGGGTGCATATGGCGCATTTAGGGCATCCGCTGGCGGGAGATGATTTATATGGGGGAACGAAAAAATTTATTACGCGCCAAGCCTTGCATTGTAAAAAGTTGGTGTTTGATCATCCTTTTTCGGGTGAGCGGCTAGAAATTACAGCCCCTTTGCCTCATGATATGCAAGCATTAGTAAACCGTAAGATGGAGTGAAGAGTTTGGCAAAGAGAAAAAAATTAACGAAAAAACAAAGAGAACGAAGAAAACGCTGGTTGCTAGGGTTATTCGTCGCTGCGATTGTCTTCTTTGGGGGCTACATCACCGGTCGTCGCGATGTGGACTTTAGCCAAGTGCTGGGAAAACTTGATGAAGCGACCGCCAATATTGAACAGCGTATGCACCAAGCAGACGCCCCTAGAACCCCGACCCCGACAGCAGGAGAAGGGACCGGTCAAGTGCACATCTTTGATGTGGGACAAGGAGCGGCCACTTTGCTGATTGGGAGTGACGGCACTTCGATTTTAATCGATACCGGTCGTCATGATGATGGCGAGAAAAGAATTATTTCTTACTTAGATGAACATATCGGGCTCGGGGAACCGATTGATTTACTCATTTTCACGCATAATGATTCCGATCATATCGGGCATGGTGATTTAGTGCTGGAATATTTTGATGTCCAGGAAGTGTGGATGAATGGGATGGATCATACGACGCAGGTCTATGATAAACTGTTGGACGCGGTCTTAGCTTCCAATGCGGACTATGCAGAACCAAAAGCAGGCGAGCGCGTACAACTCGGCGTCTTTGATATCCAAGTCTTACATCCGCCACAAGATAGTCCTCAAAAAGATCAAAACGATGAGTCCATTGCGACGCGCTTTACTTTTGATGGAACATCGCTCATTACGACTGGGGACAATTCGATCGCGCAAGAAAATGAGATCATCGAAAGAGGCGGCCAGCTCCAGTCTGACTTAATGATTGTCGGACATCATGGTTCCAATACTTCAACAGGTGAGCCGTGGCTCGAAGCGGTACAACCACAGATCGCTTTCTATCAAGCGGGTATTGATAACCGTTATGGCCATCCGTCTCCTGAAACCGTTGAACGCATGGAACAGGCGGGGATTCCTTTTTATGGCACCGCAGAGTTAGGAACCATTTCGATTTATATTGATGAGCAGGGCGAAGTGAACGTGGAAACAGAAAGGTGAGAGAGATGCAAGCAGTCTTTGAAGAAGTGAATGGCGCTTGGGCCGTTTTTGTTGTCGATGAGGTAGCGAAAACATTTCATATCAAGGCCGCTGACTTACCCTCCGATGCCGAAACGGGCGATGTTTTTGAAGTCGAAATCGAAGCGGATGATCAGCTCAAATTAGGTTCTAAATTACCAAATGAGCGGCAGCGTCGAGAACAATCGGCCCGCGCCAAAAGAGAAGCTTTATTAAAACGCAGTCGTAATAAAAGATAATTAAAAAAGTAGATACCTAAATCCACAGGGTAAGATTCCCGCAGTGATTTAGACTATCTACTCTTTATTTTATGTTTTTTAGGCTTTTTTCACGGTTTTTGTGACTGTTCGATGCGGAATTCCGGCATCCATAAATTCAGGGCCTTCGACGGTATACCCTAACTTTTCATAAAAAGGTAAGGCTTGCAGTTGTGCGCCTAAAGTCATTTTGGTTCCTTGAAGTTGCTGGATTTTTTGTTCGCAAGCCTGCATCAGTTGTGCGCCTAAACCATGTCCGCGCTGCGTGTTTAAAACGGCGACGCGTTGAATTTTATACACGCCATCTCCTTGATGGTAAATGCGCGCGGTTCCCAGCGGTTGGTCGTCTTGATATAGCACTACATGATGGGATTGCTCTTCGAGGTCATCGATTTCCAATTCTTCAGGGACGTTTTGTTCTTCCACGAACACCTCATAGCGAATCTTAAGCGCATCTTGATATGTTTTTGAATCTAAATCATTGGTCCAAATGGTTTGTACCATCTTATCAGCTCCTTATTTTCTATCTAGGTTAGGGGAGTGCTTTAGCCATCTTTTGATGCATAATATGAAAGTCTAAAAATTCAGCCCCTACTTTTTCATAACCGTATTTTTTATAAAAACCTACTGCAGGGCTTTCACTGTTGAGGATGATCTTTTGACCACCATGGGCCGCAATGCGTTCTTCCATTTTATGGATTAACACCTTGCCTAAACCCATTTTACGAGCCGATTTTAAAACGGCCACGCGCTCAATGCGAAAAACATGTTCGTCTACGGCGTAAATCCGGGCGGTCGCTAAAGGACGTCCCGTATGGTCATAGAGGACGAGGTGCTCCGCTGCTGCCTCCAAGTCATCAATGTCTGAACCTTCGGGGAATTTTTGCTCGGTAATAAAAACGTCGTAACGAATAGCAATGGCGTCTTGATAAGTTTCGGATTGCGTATCCGTTGTCCATACGGCTTGAATCGTCGCTTGCGTCATATTATAAGCTCCTTTTTCATAAAATACAAAGATGAGCGTAACAAGAATCGAGTAGAATGTCATATCATAAGGGAGCATTTATGAAAAAATGGTGCAAAAAGGGGCTTTGGTGCCAAAAAGGACGAAAAAGATTTTAAAACCTGTTGCAAGTTCGCTATTTTACTTTAAAATATAAAAGCATGCTAAAATGATGAGGGCGACATTCTCGTCTGAACGATTGAATAAAACGGACAGAAAATAGAATGATGATGAAAACATTGAAACGTAAAAAAAGAAAAAATTTAGAATTTGGAAGTGGATATATTAATGGAAGTAGATCAAGCAACCTTACAAAATGAAGTGGAGCAACGCCGAACGTTTGCGATTATCTCCCACCCGGATGCCGGGAAGACAACCATTACCGAACAAATGTTGAAACTCGGAGGGGCGATTCGTCAAGCGGGTACCGTTAAAGGACGTAAAACAGGAAAATTTGCGACCTCCGACTGGATGGAAGTCGAGAAACAACGAGGGATTTCCGTCACAAGCTCGGTGATGCATTTTAATTATGATGATAAGCAAGTGAATATTTTAGATACGCCCGGACACGAGGACTTCTCAGAAGATACGTATCGAACCTTAATGGCCGTCGACTCGGGGGTCATGGTCGTTGATACTGCGAACGGGATTGAAGCGCAGACGGAAAAGTTATTTAAAGTTTGTCGTATGCGTGGTATTCCTATTTTTACCTTTATGAATAAATTAGACCGTGACGGCCGGGAGCCGATTGATTTAGTCGAAGAATTGGAAGAAGTTCTAGAAATTGACGCTTTTCCAATGAATTGGCCGATTGGTTCGGGCACGAGCTTAATTGGTGTTTATGATATTTACCATAACCGGATTGAATTTAATGATCCTGATGAGTGGAACGAAGGTGAATTATACCTCCCCTTAAATGAAGAAGGTGAAATTGAAGGCGAACATCGCTTAAAAGAGGACCGCTTATATGAACAAGTCCTCGAAGAAGTAGAGTTGTTAAAAATCGCAGGGAATGAGTTTTCCGAAGAAGCGATTGCGGCCGGCGAATTAACTCCGGTATTTTTCGGTTCGGCTTTAACAGGCTTTGGCGTGCAATCCTTCTTAGAAACGTTTTTAGAGTTTGCGCCGGAACCAACGCCGACTATCGATGAAGAAGAACACGAAATTGAACCAACTGACGAAGAGTTTTCAGGCTTTATTTTCAAAATTCAAGCCAACATGGATCCGCGACATCGTGACCGAATCGCTTTTGTGCGCATTGCTTCAGGGCAATTTATTCCAGGCATGAATGTCACGCTATCGCGTACCGAAAGAGATTTCCGACTCAATAATTCCACCCAATTTATGGCGGAAGACCGTAAAATTGTTAAACATGCGGTGGCTGGTGATATTATCGGCCTTTATGATACCGGGAATTTCCAAATTGGCGATACGATTTATGCCGGCAAAGAAAAAATTACGTATAAAGACTTGCCACAATTTACGCCAGAAATCTTTATGAAAGTGGAAGCTAAAAATGTCATGAAGCAGAAATCTTATCACAAAGGCATTGAGCAACTTGTCCAAGAAGGGGCGATTCAGCTTTATAAAAACTATTATACTGGTGAATATATTTTAGGCGCTGTGGGCCAATTGCAATTTGAAGTCTTTGAACAGCGTATGAACAATGAATATAATTCAGAAGTGGTCATGAGCCCCCTAGGCAATCGTATCGCGCGTTGGATTGATCCTGAACAGCTGCAGGATGACATGAGTACTAGCCGTAGTTTACTGGCCAAAGACCGCGATGACCAACCTGTTATATTGTTTGAAAGTGAATTTGCAATTCGCTGGTTTACCGGGAAATATCCGGATGTTGAACTGTATTCATTATTATAGAAAAGAAAATGAATTTAACGTACACTAAGTTAAAGTCGTTTAAGGAGTAAACGAGGTGAAAAAATGCGCAAGAAGTTTTGGCGATGGTGGCTGGTCCCGCTACTCGGTCTCTTATTAACCGCTTGTGAGCTTGTTCCAACACTGGAAGAGATGGATACATCGACGCCGGATGAGGCAGAAACGACTCATGTTGTAGAAGGGGAAACGTATGACACACCTTATGAAGTCGCAGAATATATTGAGCTTTACGGCGAGTTGCCTGAAAATTATTTAACCAAAGAAGAAGCCCGCGATTTAGGTTGGGATGCTCGGGAAGGTAATCTTTGGGAAGTAGCGCCCGGCGCCAGCATTGGTGGTGACTACTTTGGGAACTTTGAAGAATTACTCCCAGAAGACCCCCAACGAGACTATCATGAAGCCGATATCGAATACGATGGTGGACACCGGAATGCAAAACGGTTGATTTATTCGAACGATGGGTTATATTTCTATACAGAGGATCATTACGAAACCTTTGAAGAATTGGAAGTGGGGGACGATCATTCATGAAAGAACTAATTATTGATGGGGCAGCCATGACTTCAAAAAAAGCAATGTATATCCATTTGAGTCGTGTCTTTTCTTTCCCCAGTTATTTTGGTAACAACTTGGATGCTCTATGGGATGTCTTGACGGAAGAAAAAGAACCTACCACTATTTACTTTAAAAATGTCACAAAGCTGCTTGAAAAAATGGATGGCTATGGTGAAAAACTCATTCAAATCTTTCGAAATCTTCAGCAAACCACCGACAATTATCAGATCTATTTTTATGCAAAAGAAATAGACGAAGAAGAATAAATGAAGAAAAGCCGATCGTTACTTTTTATTGTTTGTGGAGAGAAAGGATAAAATTAAGGTTTGCTCTTCACAACTTCCGCTTTGTGACTAGAAAATAGGATTTTGCTCTTCACAACTCGTCCTTTGTGGTCCGAAAGTAAGGTTTCGCGCGTCATAACTTTCATTTTGTGACTTGGAAGCAAGACTTTGCTCTTCACAACTCGAAACTTGTGACAGACAATCGCATAAAATATAGTAGAACTAAAAAAATCCCCCAACACATTCTTTGAAAATGTGCTGGGGGATTTGTAGTTAACGGCTAGATTTTTTCAGCCATTTATTTTCATTTAAAAGGGAGAAGTTTATTCTTCATCGGTTTCTTTGTCAGTGCTTTCTTCAGCATTTTTATCTGTATTATTTGAAGCTTCTGCGTTTTCCGAGTTATTTTCTTCTGCCACTTCTGCGTCTTTTTCAACGATAATTTCATCATCGTCATTGACAGTGACGTTAATTTCACCGACGTCTGGATTTTCAAGATAGAATTCAGCAATTTTATCTTCGATTTGTTCTTCAATCACACGACGGAGCGGACGAGCTCCCATATCTGGGTTGTAACCTAAGTCCACGAGTTTTTCTTTCGCTTCTTGATCGACGTGGATTTGAATATCGTGATCCGCCATTGAATCATTGATTTCATCGAGCATAATCTCGACGATACCCAATAAGTTCTCTTTAGAAAGAGCATTGAATTCCACGATCGCGTCGAAACGGTTCAAGAATTCTGGTTTGAAATAGTCACCTAATTGGTTCAAGATGGATTGTTGTGTACCTTCTAGAGTCGCACCGAAACCAACGTTTGCTTCGCCACCGCCAGTTCCTGCGTTACTTGTCATGATGATGATTGTATTCTTGAAGTCAACGGTACGACCTTGTGCGTCCGTTAGACGACCATCATCCATAATTTGAAGGAACATATTCAAGACATCTGGGTGTGCTTTTTCAACCTCATCGACTAAGATTAAACTGTAAGGATTACGACGAATTTGTTCAGTCAATTGACCGGCTTCATCATAACCGACATATCCTGGAGGTGAACCGATTAATTTACTGGTGCTGTGTCGGTCCATAAACTCACTCATGTCGAGACGGACGTAAGCATCACGGTTTCCAAACAATTCAAAGGTTAAAGCTTTCGCAAGCTCTGTCTTACCAACACCTGTTGGTCCTACGAATAGGAACGAACCAATTGGTCGGTTGGTTTTGCGTAAACCAATACGATTACGACGAACCGCACGTGTTACTTTATCAATCGCGTTGTCTTGTCCAACAACGACTTTTGCGAGTTCTTTATCTAAATCACGTAATTGCGTTTGTTCTTTTTCTTTCAATTCACCCACTGGAATACCTGTTTTGATTTCAATGATATTAATCATATCTTGTTCGGTCACAGAAGGGGTGTGTGATTCGGGAACTTGTTGTTCAAGCATTTCTTCGTATTTTGAAATTTGATCACGATAGAAAGCGGCTTTTTCAAAGTCTTCACGATCGGTCGCATCTTGTTTTGCTTTTTCAGCATCATCAATTTTACCTTGAATTGTTTCAGGATCTTGGACTTGAATGGTCAAGTTTTTCTTCGAACCGGATTCGTCTAACAAGTCGATTGCTTTATCTGGTAAGAATCGATCTTGAATATAACGGTCGGATAAATCGATCGCTGCTCGAATCGCATCTTCTGAATATTTTACGTGGTGGTAATCTTCATATTGTTTTTGAATCCCTTTGATGATGGTATACGTTTCATCTAAGTTTGGTTCATCTACACGAACTGGTTGTAATCGACGTTCAAGTGCTGAGTCTTTTTCGATCACACGGTATTCGTTTAAAGTAGTTGCACCAATTAATTGAATTTCACCACGAGCCAGTGCTGGTTTTAAGATGTTTCCAGCATCTGTATTGGAGCCTTCAGCTGAACCTGCACCTACAATTTGGTGAATCTCATCAATAAATAAGATAATGCTTGGGTCAGCTTCTAATTCAGCGATTAGTTGTTGCATTTTTTCCTCAAATTGTCCACGAATTCCTGTACCAGAAACAAGGGAAGAAACATCTAATTGGATAATTTCTTTATCCGCTAGTTTTTGAGGAACTTCGCCATTGACAATTTTTAGAGCCATGCCTTCAACGATCGCTGTCTTACCAACACCTGCTTCACCAATTAATACCGGGTTGTTTTTGTTTCGACGGTTTAAAATCTCACTGACACGTTCGATTTCTTCGTCACGACCGATGACGCCATCAATTTTTCCTTCGCGCGCCATATCGTTTAAGTTGATTCCGAACTCGTCGAGTAAGCCTCCGCCGCCACCTTCTTGAGGAGGGACGTTACCGCCACGGCCGTCTGCTGGAAATCCTTGGGCAGGTCTTTGTCTTTGAGGACCGCTGCTCATTGCGCGGAATAATTCATCAAAGTTTCCAAAACCAAATGGATCCGGATTTCGTCTAGAATTTCGTGGATTATTTGGGTTATTTTGACTATTTTGTTGTCTAATTTCACGATAGCAATTTTGACAAATATCGATTTCACGTCTTTGTCCATTAACTCTCGTTGTTAAATGAATGGTTGCTTCATTTTGTCTACATCTTTCACAAAGCATGCCATTACACATCCTTTCAAGATTTCTCTTCAAATTTCATCCAAGTATATTTTATATAGAATAAGCACAAAAGTCAGTTAAATCGCTTGGAAATAGCGTCTTTCTTTTGTTTGACTATGTCTGACCTTTGATAACTCTTATTATACTCTGACTATCTCTGACTTTCAAGTCTTACGCTTGGAATAATGAAAAAAATTTGGAATGAATGGAGATAAATAGGCGAAAACTTATGTAGGACTGGAAAAGGGAATAGGGTAGTGCGAATGGCGATAAAAAATGATCAATGAACATTTTAATAAAAAATAAAATGTCAAAAATATTTGACACTTATCATAGAAAGGACGATTTAAATGAGAAAGATGGATGAGATGGAAAATCTATTGCGTTACAAAGTATGCGCTGGAGCTGGGGATTTGGTGTGATTAGTTTAGCGATCTATAATATCTTTCAGCAAATAACGACAGGGCAGACAAGTTTCAGTTTTATTATCATGATTGGAATGATTCTTATCCAACGAGGTATTTACCATTATAAATTGCAGCAAGTAAATGAGGACCAATCTTTTTGGCGAGGGCTTTTGTTGGTTCTTTTAATCGTTTTATTAATGCTTGGCGGATTATTTTTGATCAGTGGTTTATAATGAGAAATACCATTAAAGATTTACGAAAATCAAAAAAGTTATCGCAAGCACAGCTCGCTGAACGTTGTCTGGTCACCCGCCAAACAATTAATGCCGTTGAAAATGATAAATACGATCCTACCTTACAACTAGCATTTGCTTTAGCAAGAGAATTAGAAACAACCGTCGATGGATTATTTGAACCAGATCACTGAATCACTGAAAGAATATTGAAAACAAAATAAGGAGAAAGATGAAAATCAGTTAAAAATAGCTACAGGAGAAAAAAGCCTTTGATTCATTTACTGCAGCACTTCTACGTTTGATCTATTCATAAAGACAAAACGGGTGATCAAGACGGTCGCGAGTTCAGTGATAGGGAAAGCGAACCATACACCGGTTAGTCCCCAGAAATAACCAAGGACGAGGGCGAGCAAGATAATAATCGACAATTCGCGTAAAAATGAAATATAAAAACTGGTTTTTCCTTTATTAATAGATAAGAAGAAAGTAGAATACATCATATTTCGCCCTGCAAATAAAAAGCTGATACTGATAATTCTTAAAGCTTGAACGCCTGCGTGGAAGGTTTCAGTAGAGGGATTGAATGCTTGGAGGATTTGCGGCGCGAACACTATAAAAATTAGCGTCCCCGAAAGCATAATGATTCGAGTCAGCACATTTGCTTTTTTAAACGTATCTTTTAAATTCACTCCTTCTTGTGCGCCAAAAAAGTACGCTTGGATGGGGCGAACGCCTTGTGAAATTCCATGGACTGGCATAAAGACAAATTGTTGGAGTCGGAAATAGATCCCCAAAACTAAAACGCCAATATCAGAGTAAAGAGAGACGACCCCATTTAAGATAAAGACTAAAACAGAAGCGAGTCCTTGTTTTAAAATGGATGGGAAACCGACGGACATGATATCTCTTAATTTATCGGCCTCTAATTTTAAAACAGGTTTTTGAATCTTTAGTCCAATACCTTTTCTATAAAATAAGATTAAACTGATGGTCATTGAAAGAACTTGACCAATTACCGTGGCGATGGCTGCTCCTTTAACACCTAAAGCAGGAGCTCCTAGCAAACCAAAGATAAGAATGGGATCTAATATAATATTTGTAATGGAACCTATGAGCACCGTAATCATTGGCGTAATCATGTCGCCTGTCCCTTGGAACGTTTTTTCCATAAGAAGCTGGGTGGCTTGTGCTGTCGAAAAGAAGGTAATGATATTGGCATAAGCAACACCACTTTCGTAGACTTGCGGATCGGAAGTGAATAAGCGAAAGAAAGGTTCATTAAAAAGAAGGCCGAATAGCGCAAATAGAATGCCGATAATTACTCCTAAAGAAATGGTATAATTTGCGATTTCGGTCGCATAGGCTTGGTCTTTTTCGCCTAATTTTATAGCAAGTAAAGTACTTAAACCAACTCCAGTTCCGACACCGACCGCGATGATCAATGTTTGAATAGGAAAAACTAAAGAAACCGCGGCCAGAGCATACTCCCCTAATTGAGCCACGAAAATACTATCTACTATATTATATAAAGCTGAAATAAACATCGAAAAAATGGCGGGCAAGGACATTTGAATAATAAGTTTCATGTTTGAGGTGTTCTGGGTTCTTTTTTCCATGGCAGATCATCCTTTTATTTAATGAAATGAAGTCGCTTATGATAGATAGAAGACTGCTTGTTTAAATTTAATTTAGATGGAACAAAAAATAATGAAAAACTAAGAGAATGTAGAGTGGTTGTAAGTTGTTATTCAGTAACTGTATAAATGATGGAAGCGTTTGTTTGATTAATGGTAGCAAGGCTCTGAGACGAAAGCAATTAAATCCTTTAGTATGGTTTATGCAAAATAACTGGCTAAATATTTCCATATGAATTTGATGCTCTAGAAAAAGTATACAAGTCGTTTAGAATAGAAGATAAGTGAGATTTGTTTCGCTGAAAACAAATTTGAGCGAGATAAGTGAGATTTGTTTTGCTGAAACTGAATTTGAACGAGATAAACGAGATTTGTTTTGGTGAAATTTAATTTGAGCGAGATAAGTGAGATTTGTTTGGCTGAAATTTAATTTGAGCGAGATAAACGAGATTTGTTTGGCTCAAAACAGATTTGAGCCAGATAACCCGCTCTTATTTCACAACCATTGTGAAAATGATTAAACTCTCGGTTCTTTTCACACGAAAGGCTTTCGACCAAAATATACAATTAAAAATAAACGCTAGAATAGGTTTCAAATGAATTTTGAGAATAAATAGTTGAGAAAACTCTTCAAAAATGGTAATCTTGACTAGATGATTGATGAAAATGCTTACTAGTAGGCTTGCGATGTGCGGGTCGAGGAGGCATTTTGATCGTCTAAAATAAAAAAATATATTAAAAGGGGTATATTAATGGAAAAACATGAATTTCATATCACAGCAGAAACAGGTATCCATGCACGTCCAGCAACAATGTTAGTACAAACAGCAGGTAAATATTCTTCAGACATTATGTTGGAATATAATGGAAAATCTGTAAACCTAAAATCAATTATGGGGGTTATGTCTCTCGGAGTTGGCCAAGGTGCTGACGTTACCATTACTGCTGAAGGTGAAGACGAAGCAGAAGCAATGGACGGCATTAAAGCAACAATGAAAAGCGAAGGGCTAGGAGAATAAGAATGAGCAAAAAAATAACTGGAATTGCGGCAAGCGACGGTTATGCTCACGCTAAAGTCTATCGACTGATTGAACCTGATTTGACAGTTGAGAAAATAAAAGTCGAGGATCCAAAAGCGGAAATCGAACGTTTGAATCGCGCAATTGCAGAATCACAAACAGAAATTGAGCGTATTCGTGAAATTGCGGTAGAATCATTAGGCGAAGAAGAAGCGCAAGTATTTGACGCGCACGCAATGATTCTAGCGGACCCTGAAATGGCAGAGCAAGTTGAAGAAGCCATTAATAATGAAGGGATCAACGCAGAAGCAGCTTATGAAGAAGTTACCAATAATTTTGTAACGCTTTTCGAAGCGATGGAAGACAATCCATACATGCAAGAGCGTGCGGCAGATATTTTAGATGTTCGTAAACGCGTGCTTGCGAGTTTACTTGGCGTTGATTTACCAAATCCTTCAACCATTAACGAAGAAGTCGTTATTGTTGCGCATGACTTGACACCAAGTGATACGGCGCAGTTAAACAAAGACTTTGTTAAAGCGTTTGTAACCAACATTGGCGGACGTACTTCACATTCAGCCATTATGGCTCGTTCATTAGAAATTCCTGCGATTGTTGGTACAGGAAATATTTCGAAAGAAGTTTCGAACGGTGAAATGGTCATTGTCGACGGTATCGAAGGAGAAGTTGTTATTGATCCTTCTGAAGAAGACGTGACGACTTATAATAAAAAAGCCGATGAGTTTGCTGAGCTAAAAGCAGAGTGGGAGAAGTTGAAAGACGAACCAACTGTTACAGCGGATGGTAAACAACTCGAATTAGCCGGTAATATTGGAACACCTCGCGATTTAGAAGCCGTTTTAGACCATGGAGGAGAAGCGGTTGGTTTATACCGTACAGAATTCTTATACATGGATTCGCAAGAACTTCCAACTGAAGACGAACAATACGAAGCTTATAAAGAAGTTCTAGAAGGCATGAACGGTCAATCGGTCGTCGTACGTACAATGGACATCGGTGGAGACAAAGAGTTACCATATCTAGACCTTCCAGATGAAATGAACCCATTCTTAGGTTACCGTGCGATTCGAATCAGTTTAGACCAAGATGAAATCTTCCGCACACAATTACGAGCGTTATTACGTGCTTCTGTTCATGGAAACTTACGTATTATGTTCCCAATGATTGCGACATTACAAGAATTCCGTGATGCGAAAGCTATCTATGAAGAAGAAAAAGAAAAACTTCAAAACGAAGGTGTCGAAGTTTCAGAATCTATTCAAGTCGGTATTATGGTAGAGATACCAGCAGCTGCAGTATTAGCTGACCAATTTGCGAAAGAAGTGGACTTCTTCAGCTTGGGTACAAACGACTTAATTCAATATTCAATGGCCGCAGACCGTATGAACGAACAAGTTTCATACTTATACCAGCCTTATAACCCATCAATCTTACGTTTAATCAAAAACGTTATTGATGCAGCACACGCTGAAGGTAAATGGGCAGGTATGTGTGGGGAAGTAGCTGGTGATCAAACAGCGGTTCCTCTACTTGTCGGTATGGGCTTAGATGAATTCTCAATGAGTGCGACAAGTATTCTAAAAACACGTAGTTTAATGAAACGTCTGGACTCTTCTAAGATGGAAGAACTTGCAGATAAAGCATTAAACGAAGCGACTTCTAACGAAGAAGTGATGGCTTTAGTGGAAGAATATACAAAAGAATAAGAACAGGAAAGGAGCTAGAAGACTAGCTCCTTTTTTATTTGCGCTAGGGGGAGAACGACTCTACCTAAAAAAGAACGACCTCTGTTTGAAAGGTTTGAAAAAGTAAAAAATCCCATTGGTATATTTTGATTCTAATGAGTGAGTCCTGTAAAGTGAAATTAGTTGATGATTTTTAAGTTTATTCCTTCCATCGAAGTGAAGGAATGTATTTGGAACAAAATATTAGGAGGAAATGTGCGATGAAAATTGGTTTTATTGGGACTGGTGTGATGGGTTCGTCCATGGCAAAGCATTTATTGGAAGCGGATTATCCACTGCACGTTTATAATCGAACAAAAGAAAAAGCGATGCCGTTAGTCGATGCGGGTGCTACTTGGCAAGATACACCGGCGGAGATTGCGGAAAATACGGATGTTATTTTTACGATTGTTGGTTATCCCGATGATGTGAAAGAAGTCTATTTTGGAGAAGAGAGCGTGTTTGAAGGCTTAACCGAAGGCAAAACCATTGTCGATATGACGACAAGTACCCCTGCTTTGGCGGTTGAAATTGCGGAAAAAGCAGCAGAGAAAGGGGTTCAGTCACTGGATGCACCGGTTTCAGGTGGTGACTTAGGAGCGCGTGAAGGAACGCTGACCGTGATGGTTGGTGGAGAAGCGGACGCCTATGAAAAAGTACGTCCGGCTTTTGAACAATTTGCAGGGGATCTGCATTTATTTGGCGAAGCGGGTAGTGGGCAACATACGAAGATGGTCAACCAAATTATGGTCGCCGGGACGATGACAGGTATGACGGAAATGCTGGTTTATGCCCAAAAAGCGGGTCTTGATTTAGAGGCTGTTGTGAAAACAGTGAATGGTGGAGCGGCTCAAAACTGGTCGCTTGGAAGTTATGCGCCCCGTATTATTGCTGAGGATTATTCACCGGGATTCTTTGTGAAGCATTTCGTGAAAGACTTAAAAATTGCTTTAGATGAAGCAGAGAAAATGGACCTGAATTTACCAGCTACTCAACAAGCTTACGACCTTTATAAACAGCTAGAAAATGAAGGCTATGGCGATGAAGGAACACAAGCCTTAATCAAACTATGGTGGAATTAGTTTAAAAAAATAGAGTCAAAGTCGATGAATTATGATATAATGTATTCGTGAAAAATTGATCATAAGGGAGACTGACAACATGAACGGAAAAACAGCGATTATTACAGGGGGCGGCAGTGGCTTCGGTCAAGCAACAGCCGTTAAACTAGCCGAAAAAGGTGCGAATATTTGTATTGTGGACATTTCAGAAGAAAATGGCCAAGAATCCGTGGCACTATGTGAGAAAGCCGGAGCAACGACTATTTTTGTCCAAGCGGATGTCAGCAAATTAGAAGACGTGAAACGCTATGTCGCGGAAACAATGGAGCATTTTGGAAAAATTGATATGTTTTTCAATAATGCCGGAATTTCAGGAAGCGGTGTGCGTACGTTAGAATGTTCAGAAGAAGAGTTTGAAGCGATTGTGAACGTGAATCTGAAAGGGGCTTTTTATGGCCTCAAGTATGTTGTGAATGAAATGCTTCAAACAGGAGGCGGTTCGGTTGTAAACACTGCTTCTCTTGGAGGCGTTGTGGGCATGCCGACTCTAGGTGCTTATTCTGCGACTAAGCACGGCATTGTTGGTTTAACGAAAACAATCGCCGGCGAATACGGTCGCGATAATATTCGAATCAATGCGATTGCACCGGGGACAAATGAAACACCGATGGTCAAGGCGTTCCCGGCTGAGGCCATTCAACAAATGGCGGATGCTGTACCGATGGGAAGACTTGGTCAACCGGAAGAAGTCGCGAATGTGGTAGCTTTTCTTTTAAGTGATGAAGCTTCTTACGTTCATGGTGCTGTAGTTTCGATCGACGGAGGCTCAGCAGCCCTGTAAAAATTTAAATCAGGTAGAAGAGTGTTAATGGATCACGCGATGTGGTTCATTAGCACTTTTTTTGCTGTGCGAAATCGCTGAGTATTCCTCTTTAAAGCTTTCCATTTAACGACAAAAGGTCTTGCTTTCAGTAGATTTTTTGAATACTTAGTCGAAATGACTGTTATTTGATGCATTATTTGGTAAAATAAAGGACGAGAATAGCACAGGGTGTGCTTAGAAAGGTTTGGTATAAATGCAACCATCAAGATTACGACCGATTATTTTACGATTAGAAGCGATGATTGAAGATCAAACAGATGATATCCAGATTCGTCGTTTTGAAGTAGACGGTGTGGAACGAGCGCAAGTGAAATATGATCACAACCGCGATGTCTTCATTTTAAATGATCATAGCGTGGACGTTGAAGCCCAAGAGTTTGATAATATTGACTTTGTGGCGATTGAAATTTTTGAATTGACGCAGCCGGTTTTACCGGAAGAGGATTAATTTCAGATAAAAGCGGAGAGAGTACACGATGTACTCTCTGTTTTTCAGTATTAAAAAATAAGAATAAAGTAAAGGGACAAGATTATGTTAGAATGGTTTAAACCGACTTGGATGGTGAATTCGATTTACTCGATTACACCGGATCAGTTACGAAAAAATAATATTAAAGCTGTTTTGACCGACTTGGATAATACGTTGATTGCTTGGAATAATCCAGAAGCAACGAATGAGTCGCTCGAATGGATTCAGATGATGGAAGAAGCCGAGATTCCAATTATGATTCTTTCCAATAACTCCGGGGATCGGGTTAAAAGCGTAGCGGAATATTTAGAATTGGACTATATTCATCGCAGTTTGAAGCCTTCAAGGCGCGCATTTCGTTTAGCCCAAGAGCAGTTAGATCTTCCTGCCGAAGAGATGTTAATGGTGGGCGATCAAATTATTACCGATGTACTAGGTGCGAATCGGTTTGGGATTCGGAGTGTGCTCGTGAAGCCATTACTGGAATCCGATGCTTGGAATACAAAGATTAATCGATTTATTGAATTACGAGTGATGGATTTGTTGTTTAAAGCAGATCCAAATATGGAATGGGGGGATTCATTAGATGAGCCGATCAGCTGAGTATGAGGATGTTTATTGTATTGGATGTGGCGCGAAATTACAGTCCGAAGAAGAAAATAAAGCGGGCTATGTGCCGTCTTCCGTCTTAAAACGTCCGGCCGAAGAATTGGAAGAAATTTATTGCCAACGTTGTTTCCGTCTGCGTCATTATAATGAAGTGTCAGATGTCGAATTAACGGATGATGATTTTTTAACCATGTTAAATGAAATCAGTGCTAAAGATGCTTTGATTGTCAATGTGGTCGATGTTTTTGATTTTAGTGGAACATTGATTACAGGGATGCAGCGCTTTGCCGGGACCAATCATTTAATTGTGGTCGGTAATAAAGCGGACTTACTGCCTAAATCTTTAGGTGAAGGTAGAATTCGTCAGTGGATGGTTGAAAGATTGCACGAAGTAGGGATTCGCCCGCGTGAAGTGGTCTTGACCAGTGCGAAGAGTAAAGATAGCATTCGTCAATTTATGAAAGTTCTAGACGAAGAACGGAACGGACGCGATGTTTATATCGTAGGTTCGACCAACGTCGGCAAGTCCACGATTATTAATCAAATCATTAATATAGCGACCGACTCACCAGATGTCATTACGACGTCTTATTTCCCAGGAACCACTTTAGGGAGTATTGAAATTCCTTTAGATGATGGGAAAAACATTATTGATACGCCAGGAATCATTCAGCGTACGAACTTGACGCACCACCTGTCGCGTGATGACTTGAAGAAAGTAATCCCGCAACGTGAAGTGAAGCCGATTGTGTATCAATTAAATGAAAGACAGACGATCTTTATTGGGGGTCTGGCTCGCTTTGACTATCTCAAAGGAACCGACAAACAACCGTTTGTTTTTTATGCCGCGAATGATTTACAATTGCATCGCACCAAATTGGAGAAAGCGGAGGAGCTCTACGAAAAACAATTAGGGCAGATGTTAAATCCGCCAAGTGCCTATACGGCTCAAGAATTCCCACCTTTAAAAAGACACCAATTTACAATTGAAGAACCTTCGGATATTGTGGTTTCAGGCTTAGGCTGGGTTTCGATTCATGAAGAAAATACGAAAGTCGCGATGTGGGCGCCAGAAGGTGTCGATGTTTACATTAGAAAAGCGATGATTTAATCGCTATTTAAATGAAAGGGAAAGGAGATTTTAATGGTTAATTTAAAAGGGAAACAAAAAAGATTTTTACGTGCACAAGCACACGATATGAACCCGGTTTTTCAAATTGGGAAATATCCACTGACAGAAGAAGTGCTGGGTGAATATGAAGATGCACTTTCGAAACGAGAATTAATGAAAGTGCAAGTACTTCAAAACGCAAGTATGACGGCTAAAGAAGCAGCTGAATTTATTGAAGAACATTCAGAAATTACAGTCGTCCAAGTCATTGGAAAAGTACTTGTTCTTTATTTACCCGCTGAAGAGGAAAAATATCAACGTTATTCAACGGAATTACCGCAATAATTTAGCCAAGCATTTTGAATAGAAAGGAACGAAAGGGACTTGAGTGATCAATCGATTGTGACCGAACCAGAAATTTTAATTGAAGAAATACGAACAAGTAAGCGAGAAAAGATAGGCATTCTTGGGGGAACGTTTAACCCACCGCATATTGGACATTTGATGATGGCCGATCAAGTGCGGGATCAGCTAGACTTAGACAAGATTTTATTTATGCCTACCGCTGAACCGCCGCATTCATCGGTCGAGAAAAAAACAATTTCTGCAGATGTTCGCGAGCAGATGTTAGATTTAGCCATTATGGATCATCCGGATTTTGAGATGGAACTTTACGAAGTGCAAAAGGGTGGCAAAAACTACACATATGAGACGATGAAAACTTTAGTTGATTTGTATCCTACGGTTGACTTTTATTTTATTGTGGGCGGCGACATGATCGCTGACCTCCCCACCTGGTATAAAATTGATGAATTGGTCCAGTTGGTGCAGTTTGTTGGCGTCAATCGTCCGGGTTATACCGTAGAGTCGGACTATCCGATTATTATGGTCGATATTCCTTTAATTGATATTAGTTCTTCGAATATTCGCCATAAAGTGAAAACGGGTTGTTCCATTCGGTATTTAGTCCCCGAAGAGGTGCGGAAATATATAGCGTTGGAAGGATTGTATCAAGATGACGAATAGAACGATCGAATATACAGATAAATATACACCGCTCACACGTGTAGAAATTATTGAAGCTGTGCAACAAACAATGAGTGAACAGCGGATGCAGCATGTTCTGCGGGTGGAGGAAACAGCGCTCCAACTGGCAGAAAAGTATGGCGCAGATTTAGAAAAAGCAAGTATCGCGGCGCTGATTCATGATGTCGCTAAGCAACAAGAAGATAGTGAGATGCGCGATATTATTATTAGTGAGAATTTAGATTTGGATTTACTACAATATGGCAATGCAATTTGGCATGGACCTGTTGGCGCTGTCTTGGCCCGTAGACAATTTGGGATTGAAGATGAAGAGATTTTACGAGCGATTGAGAATCACACCATTGGAGCTCCGGAGATGAGTTTAGTTGAACAAGTCATTTTCGTGGCGGATTATATCGAACCCGGCCGTGATTTTCCAGGCGTCGAAAAGGCACGCGAGATTGCAGCTGAATCGTTGAGTGAAGCGGTCAAATACGAAATTCGTGAAACATTGAAACATTTAATTGAAAAACAACAAAGAGTTTATCCCCGAGCGATTGAAAGTTATAATGCTTGGGTAGCAGAGTAATTGGAGGAATGTAATTAATGGCAAAAACACCAGAAGAATTATTAGAATTAGTTGTAAAAACAGCCGATGATCGACAAGCACGTGATATCGTTGCTTTAGAGATGAGAGGCTTATCGGTGATGTCGGATTATAATGTGATCGCCCATGCGCCAAACAATCGTTTAATCAATGCGATTGCGGATAGTGTCGTCGCAGCGGCTGAAAAAGCAGGGATCACGGCGAAAAGTATTGAAGGAAAACAAAGTGGTAACTGGGTATTAATTGACTTAGGAGACGTTATTTTCCACGTCTTTGACGAAGAGGAACGGGCGCACTACAACCTGGAAGGTTTATGGGCGGAAGCACCAAGCGTTGATCTTTCCGACTGGGTAACAGAATAATGAACTATGGAGTGTTCGCCCAAGTCTATAATATGTTGATGGATGATGCGATTTTCCAAAAGTGGCAGGAATATGTGGAAAAACATTTAGATAAGGAAAGCTCTATTCTAGAACTCGGCTGTGGCAATGGCCAGCTAGGGATTCTACTGACGGCAGCGGGCTATGAGCTCGAAGGGTTAGACCTGTCGGAAGAAATGTTAGCTCTTGCTCATGACCGACAACAGGAAGCGGAGGTTTATTTTCCTGTTTTTCAAGGCGATATGCGCGATTTATCTGAATATGGAATGTATGACGCGATGATCAGTTTTTGTGATTCGCTGTGCTATTTGCCTACCAAAGAGGACATGGCCCAAACCTTCCGCGAAGTTTATGCCCATTTAAACGAAACGGGCTCTTTTTTATTTGATGTCTTTACCACCGAGCATATTGTAGCGCTTGATGGTTATGCTTATCATGATGAAATTCCAGGGATTGTGTTCATGTGGGATAGTTTTCCCGGCGAAGAGCCGCATACCATTGAACACGATTTATCTTTTTTTATTGAACAAGAAGATGGCACTTACGAACGGCAAGAAGAGTTGCATCTGGAACGAACGTATCCGATTCAAGAATATTTAGAAATGTTAAAAGCAGCCGGTTTTAAAAAGGTAGAAGTGACGGCGGACTTTGATGAAGAAATTACAGGCGACAATGTGCGCTGGTTTTTTAAAGCACAAAAATAAGGAAGGATTTTAATGAAAGCTTGCGGAATCGTAGCGGAGTATAATCCGTTTCATAATGGACATGCTTATCAAATCGAACAAATCCGAAAAAAATTACAACCAGACGTCGTCATCGCTGTGATGAGTGGGAACTTTTTACAAAGAGGTGAGCCGGCCTTCGTTGATAAATGGACGAGAACGCAAATGGCTTTAGCTGGTGGTGTCGACTTAGTAGTGGAACTGCCGGTCCAGTTTAGTACCCAAGCGGCCGATTATTTTGCAAAAGGGGCTTTGGAAGTATTCAGTCAATTAGAGCTGGATGCTTTAAGTTTTGGCGTCGAGGAAGGATCAGCGGCGGACTTTTTAAAAGGGGCGCAGTGGCTGGTCGCCCATGAAAAGGAAGTCGCAGCAGCTGTCAAACAGAGCGCTGCTTTCAATGCGCCTTATGCTCAACAAGTAGAAGAAGTGATCACAAAGTTAGCGCCGCATTTCCCTCTCCATTTAACGACGCCTAATAATCAATTGGGCTTTGCTTATGTGAAAGAAATCGTGCGTCGTAGCTTAGATAAACAGATTGAAATTTTTCCATTGCCGCGTAAAAGTGCCGCGTACCATGAGCAAGAACTGTCAGAACAGGGAAATATTGCGAGTGCGACGGCGATCCGGCGAGCAGCTTTTCAAGGCAAAGACATTCGTCCGTATATTCCGACGGCTTCTTATCCTTATTTGGAAGCGGCACAAGAGCAGTTGGTGACTTGGACCGATTATTTTCCTTATTTACAGTACCAGTTAACGGTGCAGTCTGAAAAGAATTTACGTCACATTTATCAAATGAATGAAGGACTGGAACAGCGCTTAAAAGCAAACATTCAAACGAGTGCGAGTTTTGCAGAATTTATGCAAAAAATTAAAACAAAACGCTATACCCAAACGAGTTTACAACGGTTGTTGACGTATACGTTACTCCAATGGCCTAGAAGAGAAATTAAGCAGGCACTGACTGAAACGCCGGCCGTTCGTGTCCTTGGGTTTACCCAAAAAGGGCAAGAATATTTAAGCCAACAGAAAAAGAAAATAAAAACGAAACTCATTACGAATGTGAACCAAAAGAATGCAGAGGATTTAACCTTCGATATTGCAGCAGGGGAAATTTATCGATTAGGAAAAAGGTCTTTCATTTCGAAACAAGATTTTACACGAAAGCCCATAAAAATTGATTGACAGTAACCTTGCGAACTAGTATAATAACTGATGTTGTCTATTCGAAATGAATACAATCTTAGGTTAAGATTGAGGTGACAAAGATGAAATTGAAGTGGTCTCTAGCAGAACTTCATAAAAATCAAAGTGGATTTTTTATGGTGAATGGCAGAGCAGATTTAACGAATTCTCTCAAGAATCGTAAACAGGATTTGATGGATGCTAGTTTAGTTGATGTGCAGGGAACGATAAGTATGGAAGGGAAGAAAAGATATTTTGTTGACTTAACATTAAATGTCGAGTTAACACTACCTTCAACCCGTTCATTGCAACCTGTTGCATTAGACATGACTGTTCCATTTCACGAAGTTTACTTAGCACCTGACGCTCTTGAAATTGATGCCGAAGATTTAGAGGATGACATTGTCTTTACTCTAGAAAATGATATCTTAGATTTGAAAAAACCAATTGAAGATACCATTTTAGCGTCAATTCCGATGAAAGTTCTTAGTGAAGAAGAAAAATCAGCCCAGGATTTACCAAAAGGGCAAGATTGGGAATTGCAGCTTGAAGATGAAGTAGGCTCGCAAACATCAGATCAAGAGTCAACAAGTTCTGAAGCTTCACCTTTTGATGTCTTAAAAGACTTAGATCTATTTGATGACGAGGGTGAAGAATAAAGAAACGCTTAATAGTGATATAAAATTTTAAGGAGGTGTTTGGAACATGGCGGCACCAAAAAGAAGAACATCAAAATCAAAAAAATTGAAACGTCGTACGCACCAAAAATTAGCAATGCCTAACTTGAGTGAATGTTCAAACTGTGGTGAATTGAGAAAAAGCCATCACGTTTGTCCAGCATGTGGTCATTATGATGGAAAAGAAGTTGTCGGTGAATAAGCTTCTTTTTTCTTATCGATTATAAAAAACGTCTTTTGAATCTATTCAAGAGGCGTTTTTTTTGTTATGATAAATGAAATAAAATTTAAACGAAGGAGTGGTGGGTAGTGAGTGCATTAACAGATCAAATTTTATACATATTCTTTTATTTGTTCCCACTTCTTATGCTTTTATTAGGTCGGAAACTCAAACCAAATTTCAGTATTTTTCCGGTTCCTTTAAAAGCAGTTGATTTAATCACCCCTTATTTATTACTTTCTGTGACCATCCAAACGAACTTAGCGGGTCTTGGTCCGGCTCATTTATATTTCTACATATTTTTAAGTTTATTTGGGATTATTTATGCTTCATACTTAGCTTTCAGTAAACGAATTCTGATCATTAGTAGCTTTTTTAGAACTTGGTGGCGTTATGTTTTTATTTTTTCCTTCGCTTATCATTTTCTCGTAGGCGGCTATGGTATCTATGTGAATCTGTTTTAAGGATCGCTTAAAATAATAATATTTCAGCAGGGACGGGAAGTCATTTCTCGTCCTTGAAATGCGTTTTGAGGAGATTTAAGGCGTGAAATGAGTGATTGTTCGTGCCGCGGGAAGATAAATGGATTATCGATCGGTGGCGAACGTCTAGCGGGAAGATAAATGGATTAACGACCGGCGGTGACCGTCTAGCGGGACGATAAATGGATTATCGATCGGTGGTGAGCGTCTAGCGGGACGATAAATGGATTATCGACCGGCGGTGACCGTCCAGCAGTACGATAAACAGATTATCGACCGGTGGTAACCGTCCAATGCTACGATAAATGAAATAACTTCCTGCGGCATCAAAATAAATCTTAAAAAACAGAAAAATAAAAACGTCTTCGTAAAAATGAAGGCGTTTTTTTAATTGCGAAAATATTCGAGGGAGGAAAGTGGGGAATTTCAAAAATATGGGCTAATACCCCACTGAAAAAAAGATGAAATAATATACAATAAAGCATTGAAAAAGGGCATAAAACCGCGATTATCCGAACACCTGTTAGGTTAACGCATTACGATTATTACAATTTAAAATAAAAGGGAACTATTTTGGAAATGAAGTGGTGGGAAGTGGTAGATTGTGGTAGAATAAATCTAACTTAACTCATACTTGCGCGGAGAGGAGGCAATGAAATGCTACTTGGTGAATTTAAACATTCGATTGACGCAAAAGGAAGACTGATTGTCCCTGCTAAATTTAGGGGTGATTTAGGCGAGCGTTTCATTGTCACCCGCGGTTTGGATGGTTGTTTATTCGGCTATTCAATGACAGAGTGGGAAAAAGTTGAAGAGAAATTACGCCAGTTACCGATGGCGAAGCGTGATGCACGAAAATTCACGCGTTTCTTTTACTCTGCAGCAACTGAATGCACGCTCGATAAGCAAGGAAGAATTAATCTTCCGCAAACATTGATCGATCATGCAGAGCTTGAAAAGGTTTGTTATTTAATAGGCGTTTCCGATCGCTTCGAAATTTGGAGTGAAGACAATTGGAACGACTTTACAGAAGAAGCAGAGGGTACTTTTGAAGATATTGCAGAAGATATGATTGATTTTGGTTTCTAAGTGTTTAAAAAAACTTCGAAAAGTACAATATTAAAAAAATGAGTGGAGGCTAAGTGTGGAATTTCAACATGAAACCGTGTTGTTAGAACAGACAGTTGATGGATTAAATATTAAACCAGGTGGGATCTACGTAGATTGTACGCTTGGTGGAGCTGGCCATTCACAACTTATTCTAGAACAACTGAATGAAACAGGTCATTTATATGCATTTGACCAAGACGAATTTGCCATTAAAGAAGCAGAAGAAACATTGAAAACAGGAATTGAAAAAGGACAAGTCACTTTAATCCAAGATAATTTTAGAAATTTAAAAGAAGCTTTAAACCAATTAGGAATCGAAAAAGTCGATGGTGTTTTATACGATCTGGGTGTCTCTTCTCCACAACTCGATGTTGGAGAACGAGGCTTTAGTTATAACTTCGATGCGCAGCTAGATATGCGGATGGATCAATCGCAACAGTTGACGGCCTACGAGATTGTGAACGAGTGGCCTTACAATGAGCTGGTCCGGATATTTTTCCAATATGGCGAAGAAAAATTTTCAAAACAAATTGCGCGAAAAATTGAAGCTCAAAGAGAAGTGCAACCGATCGAAACGACGTTTGAATTAGTGGATATTATTAAAGACGCGATTCCAGCGCCGGCTCGTCGAAAAGGTGGACATCCGGCCAAACGAACATTCCAAGCAATTCGAATTGCGGTGAACGATGAATTAAATGCCGTAAGCGAATCATTGGAACAGGCGATTGAACTGTTAAATATCGACGGACGAATTAGTGTCATTACTTTCCATTCTTTGGAAGACCGGATTGTAAAACACTTATTCAAAGATTATGCAACGGTCGAAGAACCGCCGAAAGACTTACCGATTTTACCGAGTCAACTCGAAAAAGCACCTTTGAAATTAATTAATAATAAAGTCATTTTGCCTTCGGAAGAAGAGGTTACACGCAATAAACGTTCGCGAAGTGCAAAATTAAGAATCGTCGAAAAACAGACAGCACTAAAAAAATAAAACTTGAATGAATAGGCTCGAATCTAAGGAGGATTTATAGCATGGAAGATAATTTAGCACGTGAATTAGAACTAGAAGAACAAATTCAACCAATGGCACAACCTAACACACAACCGCTTGAAAGACCTTATGAAGAGAAAAATCCTTCAATTGACCCCATCCCGAAAGCGAAACCTATTTCTAAGGGACTTTCAAAATTTGAAGTGGTTTTAATTTCAGCGCTCAGCCTCGTGGTGTTTAGTCTAGTGTTATTAAATATCCATTCCAATTTAGAACTTTCATCGGCTAGTCGCGAATTACAAGATGTGGAAGCAAATATTGCGCAAACTGAAACGGAAATTGAAAACCTCAAACAACAATCACATGAGCTTTCTCGTTATGATCGCATTCATGAGATTGCGGAAAAATATGGGTTAGAATTGCACGACGAAAACATTGTAAATATTGCGCCTAAAGAGTAGGTGAGCGGTATGAACTCAGATAGAAATCGGCACAATTTCTCCGCTTTGTTGTTAATCGTCACTATTTTTTCTTTCAGTTTAATCTTCTTACGCTTTTCGCAAATCATGGTACGCGGCGAAATTGATGGGGAAGACTTACAAGAAAATGTAGAACGTTTATATACAAGCAACTATACCTTGCAGGCCGATCGAGGGACGATTTATGATCGTCATGGAAACCCGATTGCGATTGATGCCTCTTCTTATAAAATGATTGGGGTCTTAACCGACAAATGGTCGACAGAAGCGAATCCACAACATGTCCAAGATGAGGATAAAGAAGCGGTGGCAGAGGTATTATCGAACCACATCAACTTATCTGCTGAAGAGATTTTAAACTATTTAAATAAAGACGTGGACCAAGTAGAATTTGGTTCGATCGGGAATAACTTGTCGTATCATACCGTCAGTAACATTCAAGAAGAACTCGATGAAAAAGAATTAACGGGTATTATTTTCGATGAAAAACAAAAACGACTCTATCCCAATGGCACATTTGCTTCCCATACCGTTGGTCTTGCTCAGTATCAAAATGAGGAAGGATCGGACGAGAAAAACTTAGTCGGTGTGATGGGACTAGAAAATACGTTTAATGACTTGCTGACCGGAAAGAATGGACAAAGAACGTATCAAAAAGACAATTTAGGTTATTCCGTTCCTGGGTTAGAAAATGAAGAAGAGGAACCAGAAAATGGCGATGACTTGTACGTGACACTGGATCATAAATTACAGGCGCATTTAGAAACGACGCTCTCAGAAGTACAAGAAGAGAATGAGTCCAAAGCGATCACAGCAACCGTGATGGATCCAAAATCCGGCGAAGTGTTGGCGACAGCGCAACGACCTTCATTTAATGCAACAACATTAGAAAATATTGATGCTTCGTGGCAGAACTTGTTGTCGGAATATACATATGAACCCGGCTCGACGATGAAGGTGTTAACATTAGCCGCAGCGATTGAAGAAGGAGTTTTCGATCCGAATCAATATTTCAAATCAGGAAATATTAAAATTCATGGCGGCTCCGTTAGTGACTACAATCGAAAAGGTTGGGGCTGGATTTCTTCCCTTGAAGGGGTCGCTCGTTCCAGTAACGTACTGTTCGTACAGCTGGTAGAAGCGATGGGCCATGATGTCTGGAAAGAATATTTAGAAGCTTATGGCTTCGGGCAACCGACCGGCATCACTTTACCGAATGAGCAACAAGGGAATAACCCTTATGCTTGGCCACTTCAACGAGTCAACACTGGTTTCGGACAAGGAATTTCCGTGACACCGGCGCAGATGCTACAAGCTTTCTCCGCTATTGCGAATGGTGGGGAAGCGACGGTTCCAAAATTAGTTGGAAAAACAGTGAACAGTGACACGAATGAAGAAGAAATGTATGAAGCCGTTAAAAAGGAAAGTCCGATCTCAGAAGAGACTGCGAACTTAACCTTGAATTATTTAAAACAAGCAACGGAAATGGAAGATGCGGTAGCTGAAAACTACCAAAAAGAAGGCTATTCGATTGCGGCTAAAACGGGTACCGCGCAATTAGTGGATCCGGAAACGGGTCAGTACTCCACGTCTAAACACATTTATTCAGTGGTGGCGATGTTACCTGCGGAGGATCCGGAATACTTAGTGTATATCACAGTCCAAGAACCATCCTATTCCGAAGATGCTACGTATGGTAGTGCAGTTGTCCAGAAAATTTATCATCCGTTAGTGGATCGTATTATTGACTTCAATGAAAAAGACCATGAGGGAACTGGTAATGAAGAGCTGCAGTATGTCGATACTCCGTCTTATTTAGACATGAGTGCGGATGAAGCAGTGAATGCTTTAGAAGAAGAGGGTCGTGATTATACGGTGATTGGTTCTGGGGCTGAAATTGTACAACAATTTCCTTACGCGGACACGCCACTGTTTGATGATCAACAAATGATTGTGATGACCAACGGGGCAGCAACCATGCCGGATCTTACGAACTGGTCGCGCAATGATGTTTTAAAAGTGGCCGAGTTAACCGGCGTGAATATTACTTTCGAAGGTGAAGGTTATGTCGTGGATCAGAGTCTAGCCGCCGATTCCTTTATGGAACCAGGGGCAGACATTACCGTGACCTTATCCTCAGAAGGTACGGAAGAATAAAAAATGTATTGCTTAACACAAACGATGAATACTTTGATCAATAAGTGGGAGATGGACATTGTAGCCGACTTCCACTTTTTATTTAAAAGGTATTGAGTGAAGAATGCCCAATCTATATAATGTAGTAGTGTTTCAGCAGGGCTTCACCTGGAGCAATCATTAGTATATTTAAGGGAGATTATTATGAATTTTGTAGATGTTATATTTTGGCCTTTGGTCATTAGCTTTTTGCTTGTGGTTATCCTCATGCCTTTTATTATTCGATATTTTCGAAGAAAACAATTAGGACAAGTGACTTTAGAAGAAGGGCCAAGTTGGCACCAAGAGAAAAGCGGCACGCCGACTATGGGCGGGACCGTATTTATTTTATCCGCTATTTTAACAGTATTGGTCGCCACGCTTTTTGATCTCAACCGTCATCTCGATATGTGGTTATTGGTGGGGGTCTTTGTTTTATATGGATTAATTGGTTTTGTGGATGATTTTATTAAATTATTTATGAAGCGAAACTTAGGTTTATCTAGTAAACAGAAATTTCTAGCGCAAGTCGCTATTAGTATTGTGTTTTACTTCGTACTGATGTTCAATAATTTCGACAATCAATTGAACTTCCCCTTTATTGGCAACATCCCTTTGAGTTATCTGTATGGTATCTTTGCTGTCTTTTGGATGGTTGGCTTTTCAAATGCGACCAACTTAACCGATGGAATTGATGGTTTACTCGCAACCACAGGGACGATTGCTTATGCGGCTTACGCTTACATTGCTTATACACAAGAAGCTTGGGGCGTCTTAACTTTTGCTGTGAGTGTAATTGGCGGCTTGCTCGGCTTCTTTATCTTTAACCGTAAACCAGCCAAAATTTTTATGGGCGATGTGGGGTCCTTAGCACTCGGTGCAGGGCTAGCGGCAATGTCGATTTTATTGAATGTCGAATGGACCTTGCTTTTAATTGGACTCATTTTTGTTTTGGAAACAGCGAGTGTCATGCTGCAAGTTTTCTGGTTCAAACGAACTGGAAACCGGATTTTCAAAATGAGTCCGATCCACCATCACTTCGAAATGGAAGGCTGGTCGGAATGGAAAATAGTCGGCGTTTTTGCAGCGATTGGTTTAGGGACGGCCTTACTTGCTCTTGCCTTGTTATAGGCGAGTGAGGTGTGCTTAAAGGAACCAATCAAACAGTAAGGGATAAAAAGGATTGAGGGGTCTTTATGGGAAAAGAAAATAAATATAAAAATAAAAAAGTCTTAGTGCTCGGGTTAGCGAAAAGTGGTTATTATGCGGCACGATTACTCCACGATTTGCATGCGCAGGTGACTGTAAACGACGCCCAAGATTTAACGGAAAATAGAGAAGCACAAGAACTCGAAGCTTTAAATATTCCGGTCATTTCTGGCGGTCATCCAGCGGACCTAATGGAGCAGCCCTTTGATCTTGTCGTAAAAAATCCGGGTATTCCTTATGATAATCCCATCGTGGAACAAGCGTTGGCGCAGGAACTGCCCGTGATTACGGAAGTAGAAGTAGCGACTTCCGTCATGGCCGCTCCGATGATTGGTTTAACAGGAACCAATGGCAAAACGACCACCACATCGATGATCCAAGCGATGCTAAGTGGTGAGCGCAAAGAAGGCCACGCATATGCGATTGGAAATATTGGGGTTCCGGCTAGTCAAGTCGCTCTAGAGCTGAAACCGACGGATGAAGCGATTATGGAATTGTCCAGTTTTCAGTTGATGGGGACACCGACAATTAAACCTGAAATTGCGGTAATCACGAACTTATATTCTGCGCATTTAGATTATCATGGTTCTCAAGCGGCTTATGAAGACGCAAAAATGAATCTGATTCGCAATCAAACGGCCGGCGATTTTGTGATTTACAATCACGACCAACCGCATTTAGAAAAATTGGTGCAAAAAACGACCCAAGCTACTTTACTGCCTTTTTCGCGCAAAGAATATTTACCAGCAGGGGTTTCGGTTAAAGCAGGCGTCATTTATTTTAAATCGGAAGCGGTCGCGCAGGTGGAAGATATCTTTTTAGAAGGCTTACATAACTTAGAAAACTTCTTAGCTGCGATTGCGGTTGCGAAATTAAAAGGTGTTTCCAATCGCGTGATTCAACAAGTATTGCGTCAATTTAGAGGCGTCAAACACCGCACCCAATATGTGACCGAGTGGGCAGGAAGAATTTTTTATAATGATTCAAAAGCGACGAATATTGAAGCAACAGAACATGCATTGGTTGGCTTTAATCAACCTGTTATTTTATTAGCGGGTGGATTAGATCGAGGCAATTCATTTCACGAACTGGTCCCTGCACTTGCAAACAAGGTGAAAGCTTTAGTGACCTTTGGCGAAACGGCGCCTTTAATGATCGAGGCCGCTCAAGAAGCAGGAATTGAACAAATGATTCAAACAGAAAATGTGGAAACAGCTGTACCCGAAGCTTATGCCTTAAGTGAGGCGGGAGATGTTATATTACTCTCGCCCGCAGCGGCTAGTTGGGATCAATATGCCAACTTTGAAATTCGGGGCGAGCAATTTATTCAAGCAGTCGAGCAATTAATAGAAACAGAAAAACAGTAGGAGGCAGCGCGCAAATGAGAGTACTTTTAACAGGTGGCGGTACCGGGGGCCATATTTACCCCGCATTAGCCGTGGCGCGTCGTTTAAAAGAAATGGACGCGGACGTGACATTATTATATATTGGGACGGAAAGAGGGCTTGAAAGCACCCTCGTCCCGAAAGAAGGCATTGCCTTTCAAGCGATCGAAATCGAAGGATTCAAAAGGAGCTTTGACTTTGATAGTTTAAAATATAACTTGAAAAGTGCCACTTTGTTTTTAACGAGCATTAAAAAAGCGAAAGACATTATTCGAGATTTTAAGCCTGATGTGGTCTTAGGAACCGGCGGATATGTGAGTGCACCCATTTGTTATGCTGCGGCGAAAGCCGGCATTCCTACCGTGGTGCATGAACAAAATAGCTTCCTAGGCTTAACCAATAAATTCTTGATTCGTTATATTGACCGTTTGGCGATTAGTTTTAAAGACATTTACAAACAAGTCAAAGGTTATGAGGACAAAGTAGTCTTTACAGGGAATCCACGCGCTCAAGAAGTAGCAGCGCAACCCTTGCAAATGATTGATGCGATTTATAATTTAGAAGTGACAGAACCGATTGTCTTGATTTTCGGTGGCAGTCGTGGGGCGGAGAAAATCAATGAAGCAGTCGTAGCGGCTTATCCGCAATTGCGAAATCGAAGCTATCAAGTGTTATTTGTAACAGGGCCCCAGCATTATGAAGAAATTGTGGCGCAGTTAAATGCTCATTCACCGCTCGTCAGAAATCCAAAATTTGTGGTGAAACCTTACATTCATAATATGGTCGAAGTTTTACGTCATACAGCAGCGATTGTTAGCCGGAGTGGTGCGACAACGATTGCCGAGATCACAGTGCTTGGGATCCCCAGCATTTTGATTCCGTCGCCGAATGTGACGGATGATCATCAAACACAGAATGCGATGAGCTTAGTGGACCACCAAGCTGCTACATTGCTACAAGAAGCTGATTTAACCGGTCAACGTTTATTAGATGAGATCGATACGCTGATGGAAAATAAAGCAGCTCGCCAAGCGATGAGCGAACGTGCGCGTGAAATTGGCCAACCACATGCTACGGATCAATTGATCCAAGTGATGTTAGATGAAATAAAGAAAAAGCGTACGGAATAAATATTTTAAAAGGGAAAGGAGCAGTGCCCGATGGCTAAAAATAAAAAGAAACAAAAGACAAAGAAGCAGCCGACAAATGCAGCAAAAAAACGACCCATGCCGTTACATAAAGTTTTGCAACGGTATATTCCGATTCTTGTGCTGAATCTTTTAGTGATTGCCGTTTTAGGTTATTTGATTAGTCCTTGGAGTAAAGTGGGCACTGTGTCGGTGGAAGGCAATGAAGCGGTTTATGTGCAAGAAGTGATCGATAGCAGCCACATTCAAGGCGGCGATTCGGTGATGAGTATCCTGAAAGAACGGGAAAATATTGAACAGAGTATTACAGAAGAATTGGACCAAGTGGCGGAGACGACAATGGAATTAGTTGGGGCGAATGATATTCTGATTCAAGTGGATGAATTTAACACCGTGGCCTATATTGCGCAGGATGGTTCTTATTTAAGAGTGCTAGAAAATGGGCGCGTCTTAGAAAATGCGTACAATGTTTCGATTGGCAACCAACCCGTTTTATTAAATTTCGAAGAAGGAGAAGCCCTTGACTTTATGATCGAAGAGTTAAGTGAATTAGATGGACCGATTTTAAACTTAATCTCAGAAATTGAGTTGGTGGAAGATCGTTCAAATCCGTTATTTATTCGTATCTTTATGAATAATGGAAATCGCGTCCTTTCTTCCATTCCGACCTTCGCTGAAAAAATTCCTTATTATCCACAAATGGTCCAAGCTGTCGGCGGTCAAAAAGGCGTCTTCGATATGGAAGCCGGTGTTTATTTTATTCCTTTCGTCGATGAAGACGAAGAAGAGATTGATGCGGAGACCGAAGTGGATGAGTCAGAAAGACAGGAATTAGAGGAGTTTAACGAATAAAAAATTCCTTCCTTGAGCGCTTGACCCCATAAACTTTTTGAAAAAAGAAAGAGTGGAAGAAGTGCAATCGAATCGAAATAAAAACGTAATAAGGAATTAATGGACTTCCTTCAAATTCACCTCGTTTTTATGGTAGAATAGCCAATATGAATGACTATTTAGAAAAATAAAAATTCATGATCAAAAAATGCAAAAATAATTTTAAACAATAATTACAAATTCTAGAAAAAATGGAGGTTTCAATCTTAAAATGAAAAGCGGCATTTATGCAAGTTTAGACATTGGAACCACTTCAATTAAAGTAATCGTAGCCGAGGTATTAAACGGACAAATCAATGTTATTGGAGTAGGAAACGAAAGAGCAAATGGATTAAAAAGAGCGATGATTGTTGATATCGAACAAACAGCAGCATCGATCCGCAGTGCAGTAGAGCAAGCGGAGGACAAAGCAGATGTTAAAATTAATGAATTAATCGTTGGGGTGCCTTCAAATGAATTACAAATTAATTCTTGTTATGGGGGCATTTCAATTAATAAAAATCAACAAGAAATTGGCAACGAGGACGTTCAACAAGTCGTCGCCAAAGCGATTGAAGGTAGTTTGAATCAAGAACGCGAAGTTGTCAATGTGACTCCTGAAGAATTTACCGTGGATGGGTTTGATGAAATTAAAGACCCCCGCGGAATGATTGGGAATCGGATTGAATTTAGAGGAACGATCACTTCCGTCCCCCGTTCAATTTTACATAACATTCGTAAAGCGGTGAAACGGGCTGGTTTTTCGGTACGAAATATCGTATTATTACCAGAAGCGATGGGACAAGTTGCTCTCACACAAGATGAACGGAATTTTGGAGCGATCTTAATCGACATGGGTGGAGGACAAACCTGTGTGTCAGTGATTCATGATGATCAACTAAAAAGTTCCTATGCGATTCAAGAAGGCGGCGAATATGTTTCAAAAGACATTTCAATTGTCTTGAACACATCGATTAAAGATGCGGAAAAATTGAAACGAGACGTCGGACATGCTTATTATCCGGATATGACTTCCGATCGAACAGTCACGGTCGATGTTGTCGGACAAAAAGAATTAGAAAGATATAAAGAGTCTTACATTTCAGAAATTATTGAAGCACGCATTGCTCAGATTTTTGAACAATTGAAATTCTCATTAGATAATATCGGCGCTTCACAAATGCCGGCTGGAATCACGATTAGTGGTGGCGCAGCTTCTTTACCAGGCATTGACCGGTTAGCGGAAGAAATCTTTAATATTCCGGTGCGGATTTATATTCCAGATTTCATGAGCGTTCGTTATCCAGCTTTTACCAATGCAATTGGCTTAGTCATTGCGGAAACGAATTTAAGTGAAGTGGAAGAGTTAATTATTCAAACACTCTTGCAAAAAACAACCAGTCACCAACCTGTTCGAAATAGTGTACAACCGGTTGCAAAAGAAGAGCCGGCAGAAAGTACAACACAAGCAAGTGATCAATATGAAATGACGGATCCAGAAGACGAAGAAACAATGGCCGATAAAATCAAAAATTTCTTTTCTGGTTTCTTTGAATAAAGGTATAAATGAAATAATGTGAAAAACATGAATGAAATTGATGACTATAAAAATGATTTAGTTTAAAATACAAAGTATCGGAACTGTGGTACAGGAGGAAAATAAATGGATTTAGAATTTGATATGACACCACCATCAGGCGCGGTTATTAAAGTAATCGGGGTCGGTGGAGCTGGTGGGAATGCTGTTAACCGTATGATTGAAGAAGATGTATCGGGTGTTGAATTTATCGTAGCGAACACCGACGTACAAGCTTTAGACTTAATGAATGCTGAGACCAAGATTCAATTAGGACCAAAATTAACTCGTGGTTTGGGCGCAGGTTCTATGCCGGAAATTGGTAAGAAATCGGCAGAAGAAAGTGAAGAAGCCATTGCAGAAGCTCTTGAAGGAGCAGACATGGTCTTTATTACTGCTGGAATGGGTGGCGGTACTGGGACTGGAGCTGCGGGCATTGTTGCTAAAGTAGCGAAAGCGCAAGATGCTTTAACGGTAGGTGTGATTACGCGACCGTTTACTTTTGAAGGACCAAAGAAAGCGCGTTATGCTGAAGATGGAATCGCAGCCATGAAAGAACACGTGGACACTTTAGTCACTATTTCGAATAACCGTTTACTTGAAATTGTCGACAAAAAGACACCAATTTTAGAAGCTTTCCGTGAAGCGGATAACGTTCTACGCCAAGGGGTTCAAGGAATTTCAGATATGATTACGAACCCTGGTTTTGTTAACTTAGACTTTGCCGACGTGAAGACGGTTATGAGAGATCAAGGTTCTGCTTTAATGGGAATCGGATCATCAAATGGTGAAAACCGTACCGCTGAAGCGACGCAAAAAGCTATTTCATCTCCTCTACTTGAAGTATCGATTGAAGGAGCTAACAACGTCCTGTTAAATATTGCAGGGGGAATGGACTTAACCTTATTCGAAGCGCAAGATGCTGCAGATATTGTATCCGCTGCTTCAACCAGTGATGTGAACATTATCTTTGGTACAACCATTAATGAGAACTTAGGCGACGAAGTCGTTGTTACAGTGATCGCGACAGGTATTGATGAAAAAGATTTACAAGCAAATCGTCAACAGGGTTTACAAGGTGGACAAATGGGACAAAGAAGTCGTCCAAAACCAGCACCTTCAGAGCCTAAAGAGGAAGAAACGGATACACGTTCTAACGAGAAATCAACAGACAACGATCCATTTGGCGATTGGGATATCCGAAAAGAACCAAATATTCGCGATCGACACAATAGCGATCTAAACACCGATAAAGAACAAGAATCTGAGCGCGGCAATAGCCTTTTCAATCGCAACAATGAAGATGAAGTGGCTAAACAAGATGACGAACTAGACACACCGCCATTCTTCAGACGTCGTCGCAGAAACGACTAAGGATGAATCAGGAGGGATTAGGTATGAATAATTTTAAAGATAAATTAAATGATTTCTTCTTTTTAACCGAAGAAGAAATCGAAGATCAAGATGCAGAAGAAGTAAATGAAGCATCAACAAATACTCATGACAATCCGGCTCCAGCGCAGCAAGAAAAAACTCCAAGGGTTGAGAATTATATGCAAAAAAAGTCTGGAGGAGAAAATGTGGTGGCAATTAATCAAAAACAATCATTACAAAAACCGCAGATTACTATTGTAGAGCCTAGACTTTATTCAGAAGTACAGGAAGTGGCAGACTACTTGTTATCTAGTCAATCGGTGATTTTAAATTTCCGCCGAATGGATAATGAACAAGCTGCAAAAATGATCGATTTCTTGATGGGCGTTACCTATGCTGTTAAAGGAGATATCCAACGCTTAGATGAGGAATTATTTATCTGTACTCCTCAAAGTGTAACAGTCAACGGGTCTGATTTATCAGAATACACAGATTCATTATTGTAGTTGTAACTTATTGAGGAGAAGATTTTAAACGATGGTAAATATATTAATTGAATTAGGCGAATTATCACTAAATGTGATTGATATTTACAGGATATTATTGATTGTATATTTCTTAATGTCCTGGCTCCCGGGAGCTTATCAATCGACGATAGGGCAGATTTTAACTCGAATTTGTGAACCCTTTGTTGGTTTCTTTAGACGCTTTATTCCGCCGATTGGTTTTATCAGTTTGGCTGGATTAGCTGCACTCTTTTCACTCACGTTAATTGAATATGGGGTCATCACCCTCATCAATTTCTTGATACGTTTAGTTGTGTAGGGGCGTTAGAGGATGAATATTTATCAACATTTTCGTGAAGATGAGCAAGCCTTTATCGACCAAGTAATTGATTGGATCGCTCAAGTTGAAAACCAATACGCTCCTTACCTCACAAGTTTTCTAAATCCAAGACAACTTTTCATCGTCCAAGCCGTCATCGGTCAATATGAAGACATTGAACATCAAGCTTTTGGCGGCTACGATGAAGCGGAACAACAGCGGGTCTTGCTTTATCCCCCATACTATGAACCGACCGCTGCTGATTTTGAAATTTCACTCGTTGAAATCAATTACCCCACCAAATTTGCGGAACTTACGCATGGTCAAATCTTGGGAAGCGTCTTAGGAGCAGGAATCGCAAGAGATACTTTAGGAGATATTATCAATGACCAGGAGCGCTGGCAATTTTTTATCGATGAGAAGATGAAAGACTTTATTTTTATGCAGGTCGATCATATCGGTCGGACAGCTAGTCATTTAGAAGAGCGTGCACTCGAAGAAAAAGTGACGACGACTTCTAAATGGGAAAGTAAAGAACTGGTTGTCTCATCTTTACGGATTGATGTCGTTTTAGCCCGCGCTCTAAATCTTTCAAGGAACCGAGCGAAAAAATTAATTAAGAACCAACGCATTAAGATTAATTGGGTAGACATTGAACGTCCGGATTTGGAATTAGAAGAGTATGATATCGTCTCTATTCGGGGGTATGGACGTCTACAAATTCGAGAACAATTAGGAACGACTCGTAAAGAGAATATCGTTTTGAACATTGGAATAATTGATCGCAATAGTTAATTAAAATAAATAAATTCAATCGTAAATTTTGGAAGGGATCTGATCTTTATGGCATTAACACCACTTGAAATACACAACCAAGAATTTCCAACGCGTATGCGAGGGTTCGATCAAGACGCAGTCAATGAGTTTCTCGATCAAGTCATTCGAGACTATGAAACGCTCATTCGTGAGAACAAAGAAGTCAAAGATGAATTAGAGCTGGTCAATAAAAAGTTAGCGAACTATGAAGAGATGCAAGAATCGTTAAACAAATCGATTATTGTAGCTCAGGATGCGGCGGATCGTCTAAAAGAAAATACGGATAAAGAACTAGAAGTGATCAAACGAGAAGCAGAAAGCTATGCTGAAAATGTACGCAAAGAAGCCGATAAATATGCAGAAGAAGTGCAGAAAGAAGCGGACAAGTACAATGAAGAGTTAAGTAAGCAAGCGGAAGAATATGCAGAAAATGTACATAAAGAAGCAGACGATAATGCGGATGCTTTGCTAGAAGAAGCTGTTTTAAAAGCGCGTAAAATTGAAGATGAGACTGAGGCGTTGAGAAAACAAAGCCGTGTTTTTAGACAACGTCTACAACTCCTCATCGAATCCCAACTTGAGCTCCTTACAAAAGAAGACTGGGATAATCTCTTGGTTGGAGAGCCTATCGAGTACCCAAGTACAGAGACTATCGCAGAAGTGGAAAGAGAACTCGAAGAAAAAATAGAAGTTCAACCTGCTGAAGGAGCAGAAGAAATTGCGGATGAAGCTGTAGACGGCGAAGATGCAGATGTTGCAGATGATGAAGAAGCAGAAGATAATGTTTACGAAGAAACTGAAGAAGTGGTTGCTTTTGAAGAGGCCGAAACAGACGCAGAAACAGCGGATGAAGATAAAGAAGTTGAAAAATCAACCGATGAGAGCTATAATAATACAGATTCAGAAACTGAAGCGTATGAAGAGGGCACAATGCCCGCAGTAGAATTACCAGATTCTGCGAATCAATAACTGAATAAATCATAAGGAACGCAATATATTGAACCTCTTGCAGGCGAATAAACGTCAGACAGAGAATCAACGGTTGGTGCGAGTTGGTCAATGTTCAATATATTATCATCCGTTTTTTATTAGTGAACTTTAGTAGCTAATACTGTCACTCTGCATTAAAGAGATTTTGAGTAGAGCAAGCCGATCGAAGGTCGAAGCTTGTTCAAAAAAGGTGGTACCACGAGATTTCGTCCTTTTCGGGATGGAATCTTTTTTTATTTTAAAAATGACTATAGGAGTTGAAAATTTTGGAAATCAAAGACACACTAAATTTACTAAAAACTGATTTCCCGATGCGCGCGGGTTTAGCCAATAAAGAACCGAAGCGGCAAGAAGAATGGGAAGAACAAAATGTTTATGAAAAAAGACAAAAATTAAACGAAGGCAAACCAAAATATATTTTACATGATGGTCCGCCGTTTGCGAATGGTCCGATCCATATTGGGCATGCCATGAACAAAATTTCAAAAGACTTTATTGTGCGTTATCGTTCAATGAACGGCTATGACGCACCCTATGTACCTGGTTGGGATACGCATGGTTTACCGATTGAACAAGTTTTAGCGAATCAAGGCATTGATCGTAAATCAATGTCGGTCGCTGAATTCCGTCGTTTATGTGAAGAATATGCTTTAGAACAATTGGATCTACAACGCGATGCTTTCAAACGTTTAGGGGTTGCTGGTGAATGGGATAATCCTTATATCACGTTAACGCCAGACTATGAAGCAGCGCAAATTCGAGTGTTCGGAAAGATGGCTGAAAAAGGCTATATCTATCGTGGTCAAAAACCTATTTACTGGTCACCATCCAGTGAATCCGCGTTAGCCGAAGCAGAAATCGAATACCATGATGTGCGTGGACCAAGTATTTATGTTGCTTTTCCAGTCAAAGACGGCAAAGGGATTGTCTCTGAAGATGCGAACTTTGTTATTTGGACAACAACTCCATGGACCTTGCCTTCAAACATGGCAATTACTGTACATGAAACAGGGATCTATAATGAAGTAAGCACAAATGGTAAAAAATACATTGTCGCTGCTGAATTATTAGAGCAAGTGGCTGAAGCTTTAGAGTGGGAAGATGTTGAAGTTCTAAAAGAATTTACCGGAAAAGACTTAGAATATACTACTGCTGAGCATCCTTTCTATGATCGTGAATCCCTCTTAATCTTAGGTGATCACGTGACATTTGAAGACGGGACAGGACTCGTGCATACCGCGCCTGGACACGGGGATGAAGACTACATCGTAGGTTTAGAATATAACTTACCGATTCTTTCACCGATTGATGATCAAGGGAAATTTACGGACGAAGCACCTGGACTAGAAGGCGTCTTTTATGACGATGCCAACACCATTGTTACTGGTTGGTTAGAAGAGAAAGGCTTATTGTTAGATCTTTCCTTCTTCACCCATAGTTACCCACATGACTGGCGTACGAAAAAACCAGTTATTTTCCGTGCAACGCCGCAATGGTTTGCTTCCATTGATGACTTCCGTCAAAACATTTTAGATGAAATTAAAGAAGTCGACTGGTTACTTCCATGGGGTGAGGAACGTATTCATAATATGGTCCGGGATCGTGGAGACTGGGTCATTTCACGTCAAAGAACTTGGGGCGTTCCTTTACCTATTTTCTACGCTGAAAATGGCGATCCAATCATTACACCAGAAACGATCGATCATGTGGCTAAATTGATTGAAGAACATGGTTCAAATGTTTGGTTTGAAAATGAAGCAAAAGATTTACTACCAGAAGGCTTTACGCATCCAAATAGTCCGAATGGTGAATTTACAAAAGAGAATGACATCATGGATGTCTGGTTCGACTCGGGTTCATCTCATGAAGCGGTGCTGCGTACACGCGATGAATTACGATTCCCCGCTGACTTATACTTGGAAGGTTCCGACCAATATCGTGGTTGGTTCAACTCCAGCTTAACGACCAGCGTGGCGATTAACGATGTTGCTCCTTACAAAGCGGTCCTTTCGCAAGGGTTTGTTTTAGACGGTAAAGGACGTAAGATGAGTAAATCGGTTGGAAATGTGATCGACCCGAATAAAGTGGTCAACCAATTAGGGGCCGACATTATTCGTCTCTGGGTTTTAAGTGCCGATACACAAGCGGATGTGCGCGTCAGTATGGAGATTTTACAACAAGTTTCTGAAGTTTATCGTAAAATCCGTAATACCTTACGCTTTATGATTCAAAATACCGAAGACTTTGATGCAGAAGCAAATGGTCTTCCTTATGAAGATTTACGTTCGATCGATCATTACATGCTTAACCGTTTAGACATGACGATTGAAAATATTCTTCAAGCGTATGAAAATTATAAATTTAATGATATTTTCAAAGAAGTGAATCATTTCGTAACCGTTGATCTTTCAAACTTCTATATGAATATCGCGAAAGATATTTTATATATTGACGCTCCGGATGATTATCCACGTCGTGCGATCCAGACGGTATTCTATGAAGCGTTAGTCAAATTAACGAAAGTACTAACACCAATTATCCCGCACACAGCGGAAGAAATCTGGACGTATTTAAACGAAGAAGAAGAATACGCTCAGTTAACTGAGTTCCCAGAAGTTGAACATTATGAAGATCGTGCAGAAATCTTAGAAAAATGGTCAGCTTTCATGGACTTACGCGATAATGTGCTCAAAGCAAATGAAGTCGCTCGTGAAAATAAAGTGATCGGTAAAGACTTTGAAGCAAAAATTACTTTATATGTGACTGCAGGGGTCGAGAAGTTACTTGAATCCCTCCATGCAGATTTACGTCAAGTCTTAGTCGCTTCTGAATTGAATATTCTACCATTAGAAATGAAACCAGAAGAGGATGACTCGATTCTTGACTTTGACGATATGGCAATTAAAGTTGAGCATATGCCAGGTGGTGTCTGTGATCGTTGTCGTATTACCACAGAAAAATTAATTGATGTGGAAGGAAAAGGACAACTCTGTCATCGTTGCTATGCGATCGTAGAAGAACATTACCCTGAATTACTAGAAGAAGCAGAATAAAACGTTTCGAAAACAGCTCAAGTCGGAGGAAACTCCAGACTCGAGCTGTTTTTTTGTGTCGTGCCTGAAATGAGAAAGTAGGGGGACATGTGTCTTGGTGAGAAAAGGTGGCTCGTGGTCTCGTATTCTGTTTTCGTGCTCACGAGCAGGATTTCCACACTAATAAACGTCCTTTTGCTCAATAAAGACAAAAAAGAACTCCCTAAACTTAAATGTTTAGGGAGGATTGAGGGTTGATTCAATTAAACCATCTTAATTATTTTTTTGATTTTGTGATTGTTGAGTGACTTCTAGTAATTGATCGCGCAATTGATCTTCCATTGTCACCAATTGTTGTTCGGCTTCACGACGTTTTTGTGAACCTTGTTGTTGGATGGACAATGTTTCTTGGAGAGTCTCAATTAAGTCAGATTGTGTTTTTTGTAGTGTTTCGATATCTACAACTGCGCGTTCTGTTTCACGAGCCGTATCAAGAGATGATTGTTTCAACATTTCTGAGTTCTTTTCGAGCATCTCATTGGTAGCATCAGAAACTTTACGTTGCGCAGCGACGGCATCTTGTTTACGTAAGAGTGTAAGAGAGATGACAATTTGGTTTTTCCATAATGGAATCGCTGTGTTAATCGACGTTTGAATTCGCTCCGCTAAAGCTTGGTTTGTATTTTGAATCAAGCGAATTTGTGGAGCTTGTTGTAACGTAATTTGACGTGTGACTCTTAAGTCATGCACACGTTTATCTAGACGGTTTAAGAATTGATTTAAATCATTAACCTTTTGCACGAGCATTTGATCGGGATTGTCTTCCGCTTCTGCTAGGGCTTTTGGAATAATATCATTTTCCAATTCTTGAATGCGTAATTCACCAGCCGCAATATAGATATTTAAAGCTTCATAGTAATCTAAGTTTTGATCATAAAGTTGGCTTAACATTTTATTGTCTTCCAACAACATGCTTTTTTGTTTATCGAGCTGTAAAGCAATTTTATCGACTTGCGCGCCGATTTTTTGATATTTCGCCGTCGTTTCATAAATAGAACGCTTCGCACGACGGAAGATCTTTTGTAAAAAGTTTTGATTTTGTTCCACTAACTCATCAGGGTCCGACTCTTGTAAATAGAACATCAAGTCATTAATGGAAGCACCGATTTCACCAGTTTCTTGGTTTTGCACATGATTCAAGACGTTGTGCGAGAAGTCTCCAATTTTTTGTTGGGCGGCTGAACCGTAATTCAATACCGCATCCGTATCGGTAAAATCAATCTGTTCAGATAATTGACGAGCCGTTTCTTGTTGTTCAGCCGGCAGATTTTCATACGTTTGGCCGGAAGCTCGTTGTTCTTGTTCATCGGTTGTTTCTAAATCTAATTCAGGCATCGATGTGGGTTCACTAAAAGGATCTTTGAGTAAATCTTCGATCGCTGCATTGGCTCCAGTTTGTTTCGTATCAGGCGTTGCTTCTGTGTCGGGAGCTGAGTTTGTTTCTTCTGTATTGAACTCTTGCTTTCGTTCTTCTTCAGACATATACCATTATCCTCTCTAAATGTATTTCATTTAAAGTTTACTATTAAATTTCGTCATCTTCAATGGATGAGCCTTCGCGATTTAAGCGACGCTTAGCCAGTTCTACTTCATCCGCTAAATCAGAGATATCGGTTGAACGGAACTTCATATAGTCTCCAGCAATTTGTTCGCAGACATCATCAATCGTTTGCGCCGATTTTTCTAACACATCAAAGGTTTGTTTGCTTTTTGCTTGATGTTGATTGATGGTGACATATTTGTCTGTTAAATCAGCCAGGCTCGGTAAATGGACATATAAAAATTGATCCACTTCGTGTAATCGTTCGGGTTCATTGACGATATCTTTAAATAAAACTTTGATCAAATGCAAGGTGTTGTTGCGGTTCGCAATGGCACGCAACTTACCCGTGTGGGTCATGTTTTCTTCGATTTGTAAAATTTGGTTTTTAGCGTTATTCATGGTGTCTCTAAAGAAATCAATATCTTCATTGCTTAAGCCTCGAGATTGATAAAATTTTTCTCTCTCATCGGAGACCGGTTTTAAATCTTGTGCTTTTTTCTTTTGAGGTGGGGCCTGTCTTTTTAAATAAGTCGCATAGAGACCAGCACCAATCACGAGTCCAATAATAATCGAAAGTGTACGATTTACATTTAACGCTCCTAGAAGAAGGACTACGACCACAATGGTAATCCCTGCTAAAAGTAATATAAAAAGATTATTGGATGTTTTTTTCTTCATATTTGTCTACATCCTTTCTTTAGTATCCATTTTATTTTACCATAAACTTAAGGGAGATCACTCATACTTTAGCAGGATTTTAAACAAATTGTAAAAAAATTGTAGCTAGTAATGCTATAATAAAGAAAAGAAGAAAGGGCGAGATACAAATGGAATTTGAAGAGAAGATTACGAACACAGAGACCATTCATGAAGGAAATATTACGACCTATCAATTATTAGATGTTACTTTGCCCGATGGACAAGAAGCGGAACGTGAAATTGTACGACATGACTCAGCCGCCGCTGTGATTGCTTTTACGGCCGAACAAGAATTGATCCTCGTTCGTCAGTACCGAGTAGCGATTGGCAAAACGACGTTAGAATTGCCTGCCGGTTTAAGAGACGATGAAGATAAAGATGGCATGGTTACTGCGCAGCGTGAACTGGAAGAGGAAACAGGCTTTCGTTCAGACGATTGGCGTTATGTCACTTCTTTTTATAGTACGCCTGGCTATACCGATGAATTTTTGGAAATTTACGAAGCACATGGCTTAGAACAAGTTGAAAATCCCCGTGCTCAAGATGAGAGTGAATTTATCGAAGTCGTGACTTTAGATTTTGATGAAGCAATGGATGCTTATATTCGAGGAGAATTGTGTGATTCAAAAACGGTCTTTGCATTATTTTACTGGCGCATGAAACGAGATAAAAATAGACCGAACACAGAGCAATAAAATATTAGGAAGTTTATAGATGAGGTAGAGAGACCAGATGAGTTCAAGAGCAGAAAGAAAAAGAGCGGAGCGCGAAAGACGGAAACAAGAAGCGCGCCAAAAACGTAAAAATTCATGGAAGGAACGAATCGAGGAGTTCAAATTAAATCGACAAGGGAAAACAAAACGACGCCGATCTGATGTCATGTCCCGTCATCGTCGCACCGATCGGATATTAACTTTACTTATTGCGATCGTTACTTTATTATTAATTATTGCATGGATTTTTATTTTATTTATTTAACGATAAGAGTTGAAGGAGTAGTTCATTGAAAATTGGAATTTTAGTGGCGATGGCTGAGGAACGGCAACGACTAACCGAAGTATTGTCCTCTGCCACCATTCGAAAAATCGCTAATCAAACGTTTTATGAAGGCACCATTTACGACCAGCCGGTGACGGTTGTGCAATCGGGAATTGGAAAAGTCAATGCGACGATTGCGACCACCTTATTAATTCAGGAATTTGAGGTGGATGTGGTAATTAATACTGGATCAGCGGGTGGCATTGGGACGGGCTTGTCCATTGGAGATTTAGTGATTGCGACCCGTTTATCTTACCACGATGCGGATAACCGTGGCTTTGGCTATACTTATGGGCAGATCCCCCAAATGGACGCTGAATATGTGGTCGATGAAGACTTGGGTGCTATGATTGAGGAAGCCGCACCGTCTTTAGGTTGGCATGTAGAAAAAGGGTTAATTGTGTCGGGGGATTCATTTATTTCGAATACCGCCCAAATCAATGAAATTAAAAAACATTTTCCGGATGCCTTAGTGACGGAAATGGAAGGGGCAGCGGTTGCGCAAACTTGTCGCCAGTTTGACATTCCTTTTGCGGTGATACGAGCCGTTTCGGATACAGCGGATGAAGCAGCGACGGTTAATTTTGATGAATTTGTGCTCCAAGCAGGAAAACGTTCAGCTGAACTTATATTAGCTGTGATTCAAAAGTTAAATAATAGTAGGAGAGATTGAGTTGGCGAGAGTAGAAAGTTTTGATTTAGATCATAATAAAGTAAAGGCGCCTTATGTGCGTGTAGCGGGTGTCGAAGAAGATCCGCAGGGAAGTACGATTCAAAAAATTGATTTGCGTTTCTTGCAACCCAATGAAGATTCTTTTCCCACCGGAGCGATGCATACTTTAGAGCATTTATTGGCGACTTATTTACGGGATCATTTAGAAGACGTGATTGATGTTTCGCCGATGGGTTGTCGGACAGGTTTTTACTGTATTAAATGGAATGAAGCAACGCCGGAAGAAATTGCGTCAGCTTTAGAACAAACGTTAGAAAAAGTCGTTGAAACAGAAGAAGTACCGGCAGTGACGGCTAAAGAATGTGGAAATTACCGCGATCATAGTTTATTTGCGGCAAAAGAGTATGCCAAACAAGTCCTGGAACAAGGTATCAGTCTTGATCCTTTTGCGCGCGTCTTCCAGTAAATTTATATCAGAGAATCGAGTAGGACGAAATAAATCGTCCTCTCACACCACCAGACGTACGGATCCGT
>CAJUOQ010000007.1 GCA_910588235.1 uncultured Atopostipes sp.
ACGTTCTTTAGGGACTTCCACCCTAGACATAGCACATGCCCGTCATACTAAAAAATGGTGTCAATGAATCTGAAAGATCCATCAACACCATAAATTATAGAGCCACTTTTTCGACTCAATTCTTTTTAATCTTTAAACAGTAATATACCAGCTTGTGGATACGTTGGAAATTGATCCAGAGGAATTTCAAAATCTTGGTCAGGAATGGTAAAGTCAAATTTATTCACTAAATGATCGGATAAAACACGTAAAGTGTGTAATGTAATCCATTCACCTGCACAACGATGCATGCTTCGAAAATCTCCTCCACCTTGTGCAATCATCGTATACTCTTCTTCATAAGAAATATTTTCAGCATTCTCAACGTAACGGTCAACTTTGAATGTTTCTGGATTTTCTATGTGTCGTGGATCATGATCTGTGCCATAGATATCTAAAACCACCCAGCTATCTTCTGGAATAGTATAACCATCCACCTCAACCTCTCGAAGACTAATAGCAGGTAGCATAGGGAAAAATGGATAATAACGGCGCAATTCTTGAATAAAGGAATCTTGTAAGCGATCGAAATCGCCTTTTAATTCATTATAAATATCTTCTCGACTAAACAAAGCATGGCCCATAAGAGCAGCCCAAACCGTTAAAGCTAAAGTCGGTCGAATAATATTTAATAACTCAACAGCTGCCACTTCAACTGGTAACAATTCACCTTCTAAATCTGTTGCTTCTGCAAATGCGTATAATGCCACATCTTCTTTCCCAGGAACCGGATTCTCGCGTGCTTCTTTAATTAACTTTTGTGCCCATTTTTCTGATTTTTTACGATCACTTATACCTTTAATATGATCACCAGGAGAAGTGAAGGACGAGCTAATCATTGAAATTTGGTATTTAGATAGTTCCTCGATTTCTTCTTCTGATAAATCATCCATATTAATTCCAGCCCATTCTGTAACTGTAGCAAACAATACTCTACGAGAGAGACTAAACAAATCAAAAGTTCCTTGTTCTGCCTCAAAGGCTGCTGTCATTTTTTTATCCAAAATTTCATGATAAGCGTCTATTCGTTCAGGGGCCATTAGATCCATAAATATATTTTTTCGATGTTGGTGCTCTTTTCCATCTAATGTTTGGACGCCATCTTGACCAAACAATGTATTTAATACAACGTCTGGCATAGCACCTTCACGTTTGAAATTTTTAGGATTATAAAAAATCTCGGCCGCTTCTTTTCCATAAATCGCAACAATCTCTTTTGTATACGCTTCTCCTTTTACGACAGGTGCATCTACTTCATCACGCATCTCTTGTAAAAGCGTGTAGCTTGGCTTAAGGTCTTTGACTTTAATTTTCACGGTTGGTATTTCTGCCATATTAATAAACTCCTTTATTTATTCTCTAATAGTAGTATAATAATAGATGAACAACTATTCAATTTTAACCTCTTATATCCACAATATTTTCTTTCTTACAACTATCTTCACTTTTCATACATACTATATAAAACACTTTGTAAGAATTAATTCTCAATCAGAAATAAAAATCCCTTAAAATAGATTATTTATAGTAAACAAATCTATTTTAAGGGAATGTTTTGGAATGTTTAAGATTTATTCATCAATGGCTGTGTCTAAAGCAATTTCCATCATTTTTGTAAAGGCTGTTTGACGTTCTTCTGCTGAAGTCACTTCTTGAGTAACAAATGAATCCGAAATTGTCAAAATACATGCTGCTTTCTTATCGAGTTTTTTAGCATTCGCGAATAAAGCAAAGGATTCCATTTCTACACAAAGTACGTCACGGTTGTCTCTTAACTCTTCCCAGTTCGTACCCGAATCGCGATAGAACACATCACTACTATGAATTCTACCTGTGATTACATCAATACCTAACTTTTCTGCACTTCCCAGTAAACGTTCATTCAATACCCCACTTGGTTTTAAAACATCTTCCTCATAATTAAAAGCAACTTTTGCGAAACTTGATTCTGAATAGGCACTATCTGCTAATACAACATCGTAAACATTGGCTCTCTCACTATACGAACCAGCCGAACCAATACGAATAATTGATTCTACATCATACTCTGTATATAACTCATAAGAGTAGATTCCAATACTTGGCATGCCCATTCCTGATCCCATAACAGAAACTTCTTTTCCTTTATACAATCCGGTATATCCAAACATATTACGAACAGTGTTAAATTTCTTAACATCCGTTAAAAAAGTCTCCGCAATAAATTTTGCTCTCAGAGGATCTCCAGGCATTAAAACAACTTTCGCAATATCACCTTTTTGTGCTTCAATATGTGGCGTACTCATTTTATCATCCTATCTTAAAGTATTTATATCTATTCTACTACATATTTAACGAAATGAAATCTATTTCTCAAAAAGCAAAACCATTATGAATATAAGGGAGAAGAAAAAGTAATCGATGAACCCTTTCAAGAAAAGCAAAAAGATATTAAAGGAAAATACGAACTATTTATGTTTTTCCGGTAATACTTAAGGCTTAATCAATCCATAACCTCTTAGAAACTACCCGCAAACAAAGACAACCCTTATAAATAATAACCTCATCTTTTCTATCTGTAAAAGCAGTGAGGAAATCGAAATTCGAATAAAGGCCCTTTTGCAAAGGAGTGTAAATTAAATTTACACTAGAGGTCTATTTTAATCGGAGTAAAACGAAAGACAAAATTCTCTAGAATACCAAAAAAACTCTAATGCACCTAAATTATGTAAGGTACCGCTAGAGTTTTTCTTTTGTACTGAGATCTAAAGAGTTTTTTTGGTGCATTAAGCTTCATATGCCTGTTGGAATAGATTAATAATCTCTTCTATTGTTCCTTTTCTAGGATTAGAAAACGCATTTCCATCTTTTAGTGCATTTCCAGCCATTTTTGCAAAATCTTCTGGTCTTGCTCCTAAATCTTTAATATTTGTTGGAATGCCTACATCTTCAGATATGCGAATCATCGCATCAATGGATCGATCCGCCGCTTCCATTACAGTTAATCCTTCAATATTTTCTCCAAGTAGTTCAGCAATTTCTGCAAAACGCTCAGGATTACTGATAATATTCCATTTTTCTACAGTTGGCATAAGGACTGCACAACAAACGCCATGAGGTGCGTCATACTCGCCCCCTAATTGGTGAGACATCGCATGAACATAGCCTAAGTCAGCATTATTAAATGCCATTCCTGCTAAAACAGATGCATAAGCCATATTTATTCTAGCTTCAATATCATGTCCATTTGCGACTGCTCGTCTTAGGTATTTCGAAATTAATTTTATCCCTTGAGCAGCTTGGGCATCCGTAATTGGGTTTCTATTGGTTGAAACATAGGATTCAATACAGTGCGTTAGTGCATCCATTCCCGTTGCTGCAGTTAACTCAGACGGTATTTCTAACATTACCATCGGATCATTAAAAGAAACTAATGGGATATTACGCCAAGAAACAACTACAAATTTTAATTTTGTTTTCTCATTTGTTAACACAGCGTGTCGAGTGATTTCTGATGCAGTTCCAGCTGTAGTATTCACAGCCATTAATGGAGGTAATGGCTGTTCTAACGTTTCGATTCCTGCGAGCGCTGTTATATCTTCTCCATTCGTTAAAACGATTCCTATTCCTTTCGCGCAGTCATGGGGTGAGCCACCACCAACAGAAATAATTGAATCACATGCATTATCTAGATAAATCTTTTTACCTTCTTCAACATTTGCTATTTTCGGATTTGGTTCCACACCATCATATATTACATAATCAATACCAGCTTGTTGAAGTGATTCTTCAACTTGTTTGACAGGTCCATTTTCTAATTGATTTAAAAATTGATCAGTAACAAGTAATACTTTTTTCATATCTAACATCTTGGCTCTTTCTCCGACCTTCTTCACAACACCTGGTCCAAAAAAATTTACATTCGGCATCATAAAATCATAGTTTTCTTTCAACATGAGAGAAACCCCTTTATCTTTTACTTTACGATATGCATTTCTTGTAATTGCTCCTCAATGTTTTCCTGATTAACACCGGCTTGTAATAAAGCAGCGGCGGTATATGATCCTTCAACAACTGGAACATCGTATATTTTAACTGTTTTATCGCTCATTTCCATTGCCATTTCCAGGTTCATTTTAGCACTACCTAAATCATAGAAAGCTAATAAGTTTTTAGCTGAGCTATTATTAATCGCTGCTAAAGCTGTATCAAAACTTGTTCCTATTTCTTTAGTATCGACTCCGCCAACCACTTGAACATCAACATCAGCTGCAACCTCTTTAATTAGACGATGAATTCCTTCAGCTATTTCATAGACATGAGAAACAATAATAATCCCTGTTTTTTCCATTATTCTGCCTCCGCTCTTAACATCGTGTGAAATAATAATCCTGAAGAATAAGCACCTGGATCGATATGGCCGATGGAGCGATCACCAACATAAGATGCGCGACCTTTTTTCGCTTTCAATGGCTTAGTGGCTTCAACAGCTTCGTCAATCAATTCATGCGTTAATTCACCATTTTCAACAGCTTCTACAACAGCTATCCATACATCCACCATCGTTTTATCACCTTGTTCTGCTTTTCCACGCATTTGAATGTTTTCTAAGCCTGTTTTTAAAATCTTGGCCCATTCTTCACCAGCTGTTTCAGCTTTCATCATTCCCATAAATGCCGATCCATAAAGTGGCCCAGACGCCCCACCTACTTTACTTAATAAGTTTGTTGTAATTAATTTTAGTAAGTCATTTAAAGTCTCTGGTTTTTGTTCTTCAATCGCCTTAACTACATGTGCCATCCCGCGAGACATGTTATTTCCATGATCGCTGTCTCCAATCGGTGTGTCTAATTGGGTTAAATAGTCTTTTTCATTTTGAATTTGTTCATTGAATAATTCCATCCAACGAATTCCCATCTCTATATTCATTAAAATACATTTCCTTTCAGTTTTTAAAAAAATTACCAATTAATAGTATCAACAGTTGCTTTTAAGGCTTCCAGATAGAAGTCATCTTCTAGACGAAGTAGAGTTAAAGATAAACCTTGCATCTCTAATGATGTCATCAGATTTCCTACTTTTGAGAATTCAATCTCCAACTTATTATCTTTCATTTGTTTGTGAACATCATTTGCAAATACATATTGCTCCATTAGAGGTGTTCCACCTAAACCATTCACGATAATTGCAAAGCGATTGTTTGAATTTGCTTCAAATTCTTCTAGTAATTTTGTAAGTAATTCATCAACTAAATTTTTTGAAGTTTGTAGCTTTTCTCGCCGGTATCCAGGCTCGCCATGAATCCCTACTCCGTACTCAATTTCGTCATCCGCTAATGCAAAACTTGGTTTACTACTTCCTGGCGTAGTCACTCCCGTTAAAGCTAATCCAACAGTTTTCATATTGGGAATTAAATTTTCAGCTAATTCTTTAATTTCTTCAATTGACTGGCCTTTTTCAGCTGCATAGCCTAATATTTTATGAACAAATATAGTACCTGCTACACCGCGTTTTCCTTGTGTGTAGAGGCTGTCTTCGACAGCGATATCATCATCAACTACAATACTATCTACTTTAATTCCTTCCATCTCTGCGAGTTCCTGAGCCATCTCAAAGTTCATAATATCTCCTGAATAGTTCTTGATGACTAAAAATACACCTTTACCCTCGTCCGCTACTTTAATAGCTTCTAAAATTTGATCGGGCGTTGGAGAAGTGAAAACGGCTCCACAGACAGCTGCCGACAGCATTCCTGCTCCGACAAACCCAGCGTGCGCAGGTTCATGACCGCTTCCTCCGCCTGAAACAATAGCCACTTTCCCTTTTTTATCGTGGGTACGTTGTATAATTCCTGTCTCGGGAACTCTTTTAATTAATTCAGGATGGCTTAACACCATTCCATCAATCATCTCATCAACAATGTTATCTGGATTATTTAAAATTTTCTTAATCACGTCTATGTCTACCCCTATCTTAGCTTTTCAGTTTATTTATTTATTTTTTTCTTTATAGTCTCGACCAATCGCATCAGCTGCAATAATTGCCTGTGCAACAGCTTCAACTGTTATTTCAAACGGCATTGAGTGGATCGATTCTTCTGGGATACATGCTTTTTTAGCTACTTCTAAAATTTCATCATATTTCACTTCTTCAACATCCAAATCAGTTAGACATACTGGTAATCCAACAGAGATACTAAAATCTAACAGTTCGTTAATTTCTGATTTTGGTGCATTCTCAAGGACTAACTGTACAAATGTTGTGAAAGCAACTTGCTCCCCATGGTAGTAATTTCCTGGGCCATCTAGAACAGTTAAACCATTATAAATCGCATGGGATGCTGCTAATCCTGCTGATTCAAAGCCTAAACCAGATAATAAAGTATTCGCTTCCACAATGTCTTCCAAGGCTGGAGTGACAATATTATTATCTGCCGCAATCTTTGCATCATAACCTTTTTCAAGAATGATTTCCAAACTTTTTTCGGCTAATGTCATGGCTGCAATGGTTCCTTTGGCTGGCCCTGTTGCCCCTGTATGATAACCATTTGGTAAACCAGCATTCACATTAGAGTTTGATCGGCGGGTTGCTCTCGCTTCGTAATAAGTGGCTAGGGTGTCTCCCATTCCCGCCACTAAAAATCGGCTTGGCGCTTGCGCAATTACTGTTGTATCCATTAGAACTACATCTGGGTTTTTAATAAAATACGCATAGTCATCAAATTGATGATCGGCTGTATACAGTACAGCGGAGTGGCTCGTTGGTGCATCCTGAGCAGCAATCGTAGGACAAACAATCACATTGTGCCCATCCGCAACCACTTTAGAAGTATCAATCGCTTTTCCTCCACCTAAACCTACTATGACATCTGTCCCTTTTTCTTCTGCTATTTTTTTCAAGCGCTCGACTTCATCGCGTGTAGCTTCTCCGCCAAAATCTGCGCGATGCAGTTTAACATTAAATTTCTCAGCCGTCTTATCTAATTTATCTTGTACTCGATCGATATCTTCCTTATTTCCGATAACAAGGGCTGATTCTCCTAAAGATTCAATATAGAATCCTAAGTTTAATAATTCGTCTTCACCTTGAACGTACTTACTTGGACTAATAAATGCTTTTCTCATTGTCATTCCTCCTATATATAATTGAAGCGTTTTCTTTATTGTTGAATAAATATTATCAAGTAAGCGTTGTCATCTCAACAGACAAAACATATACTTTGTCCGCTTGGCTTTATATTTTCTGTAACGTATACTTTAGATAATAAATTACTTGCCACTCTTTAGCGAAAGGAGTCTAAATAGATGGAACAAGAAACTAACACGAAAAAAATTATTGCTTTAGCCTTTCAAGAATTAACAACTAAAAAAACAATCGAGAAAATCTCAATCACTGATATTATGAAGCAAGCTGGTTTCCGTCGCCAAACTTTTTATGATTATTTTGACGATAGATATGATTTAGTTACTTGGATTTTTTATTGGGAGTTATATGAATCTATTTATCCGATTAAGACTTGGGAAAATTGGGAGGATATTTTGTGGCATCTATTAACTTATCTCGAATCAAATAACATCTATTACAAAAAGATTTTTTTGAATATCAAACTAGATTCTTTTAAACAGTACTTTATTTACTCGATTAAAAATCTAGTTAACGAGTTAACAAATGATTACTTTAAAGATCAGACTCTTTCGCGAGATGAAAAACAATTAATCCAAACAGCAACTGATTTTTATAGTTATGGTTTATCTGAAAGCCTTTATCATTGGGTATTAGAGAATTGCGAACCAAACAGTCAGAAGTACCATGCAATGCTTGTCAAACTTGTAAAATATCAATTGCAAATTGATTAACAATTTATTATTTTTATAGAATAAATGGAGTGATAAATGATGGCAGAATATATACTTTCTATTGATCAAGGAACAACTACGACTCGTGCTTTTATTATTGATCGGAAAGGAAATTACATAGGAACAGCTAGTCAAAAATTCCAACAAATTATTCCAAATCCTGGCTGGGTAGAACATGACCCGAATGTCATTTGGCAATCTGTTTGTAATGTAATAGAAGAGGTTACTCAAAAATCAGGAATTAGTTATTCTCAAATAAAAGCCCTTGGAATAAGTAACCAGCGTGAAACGACCGTTGTCTGGAATAAAATAACAGGTAAACCAATTTATAATGCAATTGTTTGGAATTCTAACCAATCTTTGAATATTATTAATCAATTGAAAACCGATACAAACGAAGAGTATATTCATAAAAATACTGGACTTGTTATGGATCCTTATTTTTCAGCAAGCAAAATTCGCTGGATTCTAGACCACAATGAAGGATCGCAAGCAGAAGCTGAAAAAGGAAATTTACTTTTTGGAACAATTGACAGTTGGATTATCTGGAAACTAACTAAAGGGAAGTTACATGCTACTGATCATACCAATGCATCTAGAACGATGCTTTTTAATATTCACCGTTTAGAATGGGATAATCACTTACTCGAACTCTTTAATATTCCAACAGCCATGCTCCCTAATGTTTATCCAAGTTCTTTTTATTATGGAGAAACCGATTCAAGTTTTTTTGAAGGAGTAAAAATACCAATTAGTGGGGTTGCTGGGAATCAGCAGGCTTCATTATTTGGCCAGCTTGCTTTCCGATCTGGACAAGTTAAAAGTACTTATGGTCAAGGTACATTTATCGTTATGAATATCGGCTCCAAAGCAAAATTATCAAATAATGGTTTACTGACAACGATTGCTTATTCAATAGACGGTCAGATTAACTATGCTCTGGAAGGCTCTGCTTTGATTGCTGGAAGTGCAATTGATTGGCTGAAAGATGGCCTAGAATTATTTGAAAACATTGAAGATTCTGAAACCTTGGCTCTTGAAGCAAACGAGAAATCTCCAGTCTATGTTGTTCCAACTTTTAGAGGAATGGGAGCTCCTTATTGGGAGCCTGATGTCAGAGGAGCTGTTCTAGGAATGGATGAACATACTGGAAAAAGAGAACTTGTTCTTGCTACATTTGAATCTTTAGCTTATCAGGTTAATGATATTATCGATTTAATGGAATCAGAAACAGAAATTGAGCTTGATATTTTACATGTTGATGGCGGGGTTGCTCAAAACAATTTGCTTATCCAATTTCAAGCTGACATCCTTAATAAAACGGTAACTCGTGTTGAACGTTTAGAAACGACAGGTTTAGGCGCTGCCTATCTTGCTGGATTAGCTGTGGGCTATTGGAAAGATTTAAATGAATTAAAAACTTTAGTGTCTGAGACCGAAATTTTCCAACCAAATATGACTCAAATAGAGCGAACTAAAAAATTAAATGGCTGGCATAATGCTCTTAAGACTGTTCGATATTATACCCAATTAAATCTTGACTAATTTTTCAATCTTTACTAGATAATTTGTGAAAATATAATAGGAGTTTAACGAGAACATATAACTACCTCTAAAAAATCTATTCATATCTGTATTCCAGACAAGAAAAAGATTTTAGTAATCTACTCATTTTGACGCTACTATCGCAAGTCAAAAAAAAAAGACTATGGATTTAAAAAGTGAACTGCCCCCTGTCAAGTAGACAGGTAAAAAATAAAATATTTTTGACCATGCATGTAAAAATGTATGGTCTTTTTTAATGTTTATGCAATCATTTGGAGAATCTTTTCTTCCGTAGGAATGGCTAACCCCATATCCAAAGTGACTCGTTCATTATTAAAGAATTCAATATATTCTTTAATTTTTTGATCTAAGTATTCAGGGGTATCAAATGTATCTAAATGAAACATTTCAACTTTTAAGGTACCCCAAAATCCTTCCATAGGGCCGTTGTCAATACATTTTGAAACTCTAGACATACTGTGAATCAAGTCATTGTCTGAGACCACTTTATGAAACGCGTGAGAAGTATATTGAGAACCGCGATCGCTATGAATAAGGGTTGTTCCAGGTTTTACGTCATCGGTAATCTGCTTCATTGTGTCCAACACCAGTGGGTTATCATTATGATTGCTTGTTTTATAAGCGGCTATTTTCTTTGACCCAAGGTCAAGAACAGCACTTAAATAACGTTTAGTCCCATTGGTTAATCTGAATTCAGTGACATCAGTCAATAGCTTTTCCATTGGATTTTCTGCCAGAAAATCACGATCTAAAATATTCTCAGCTAAATGTACGGCATTATGCGGCACATAGTTCTTTCTTTTACGACGAATGACGGCTTTTATCCCCATAATGTTCATCAATCGATAGACACATTTATGGTTGACTTTCGCATTTCTAAAGAAGTTCAAAAAGATAGTCATTCTACGATAACCGTAAATACCTTTAAACGTTTCATGGATTTCTTTAATCCATTTCATTAATTTAATACGCTTCAATTCAGACTCTGAGGGTTCACGTTTCAACCACTTATAATAACTAGCTTTAGAAATACCCAGTATTTCACAGAGATGAGTGATTGGATATTTGTGTTTTAATTCTTCGATCGTTAGATATTCTGCTTCTTGTCTAACGCCTGAGACTTGAGACTCCCAGCGATCTTTCGGCGCTTTTTTAACGCATCGTTCTCCATCTCTAGCCATTTATTTCGGGCTTTAAGAGCTTCTATTTCTGCGTCTAGGCGTTCTTCTTTTGTCTGAAGCTCAGAAGGTTTTCTCCGTCCACGATTATCTTCAAGACCTTTTGGTCCGTGCTTTTTATACTTGTTTACCCAAGAATAAATGTTATTGTAGCTGACTTGATGCTTTTCAGCCGCTTCCTTGTAAGTCAACTTATTGGCCATATAATCTTCTACAATGTCTATCTTTTCTTCATATGATTTTTTGACACCCATACTGTTATACACCCCGGATTTTGGAGAATAAGTTTTATTCTCCTTTCCTTCAGTATAACGGTTTAGCCAGTTGTTTACAGTACTTTTGGATGGAATATTATATTTATTTGCTAAATAAGCAGGGCCATACCCTGTTTCAAAGTGCTCATTTATTACCTTAGATTTAAATTCTTTTGTGTAGCTGCGATTCATTCGGTGATATTTTATGCCTTTCAAACCATGGGTTTGATACTTGCATACATAACCCATAAAAGTACTATCCGCTAATTTTAACTTGTGTTGATCAACTAAAGTTCGGTACGAAACGCCACTTAGATATAAATCGATAAAATCGACTAATTCTGATTCTGTGTGTTTTCTAGCCATAAAAATAGCTCCCTTCAAAGTAGTTTTGTTTTTTCAGTGTCTACTTTGAAGGGAGCATATCAAAGATTCCATAGTCTTTTATGTTAAATATATTAATTTTTCAATTTTTACTTAGTTTACACGATTCTTTGTATCTCCAGTTTTTATGACTTCAAGAGTAGAATCTAACCCAATATTCATCATGTTACGCACGGACACATTTGTATATTGAGCAATATGTGGAGTGAATAAGTCTCTCTTGAATACTCCACTGACAAAATACACGTTTAAGGATTTCAAAGTTGATTTGTATTATACTAAATAAAATTAAGTTGGATAGGAGTCAGAAAATGGAACATACAACTACATATATTTCTTCTCATGATGGACAAAAAATATTTTTACGTATATGGAATCAAGTAGAAAAACCAAAAGGAATCGTTCAAATTATTCATGGAATGGCCGAACATTCTGCACGTTATGAAACATTTGCACTTTTTTTAAATAAAAAAGGTTATATTGTTTATGCAGATGATCATCGGGGTCATGGGCATTCTTTAACGGAAGAAGAAGTCTTTGGCTATATCGGTGAGGATGGTTTTCAAAAAATTGTTAAAGATGAACAACTGATTTCAGAGCTGATAAAAAAGAAATATCCAAAGCTACCTTTATTTGTTTTTGCTCATAGTTTTGGGTCATTTATCGGGCAGGAGTATATCATTCAAAATTCTGAAAAAATAGATGGGATGATTCTTTCTGGTTCAGCCAAACAAAATGGGTTGGATGTAAAAATGGGAAGAATATTAGCTACCTTTCAAAATACTGTATTCGATAATAAAAAAGAAGCCAAATTGATTGATCAATTATCTTTTGGGTCATTTAATAAGAAATTTCAAAAGCAGCAACCGACATCTAGTTGGCTCACAAGAGATGCTAAAGTTGTGGAACAATATGAGAAAGACGAATTGTCTGGTTTCGTTTCTTCGATAAATTTTTACTATGAACTCTTCAATGCTTTTAAATCGTTATATCAAACTAAACGACTAGAAAAAATTGAAAAGGATTTGCCTCTTTTAATTATTTCTGGTGATATGGATCCTGTTGGTAAGTATGGCACAGCAGTTCAAGCATTATATGAGCAATATGTTCAATTAGATTTGGAAAATGTAACACTTAAGTTATTTAAAGATGCTAGGCATGAGTTAGTAAATGAAGTAAATAACCAGGAAATTTTTTCTTACATCAATGATTGGTTGCATCAGCAGATAGAGAGCAATTAAACCTCAATTATTAGGGCTGACTATGATATGTAGTGAACCCCAAAAGTTAGAGTGAAAATTTTAACTTTATGGGGATCACCTCATACATGGCCTTTTATCTTTTACACAATTATATGGACTTTATCCAAAAAAGAGTGTTGTCATAAGCATTTAAAGGTGATTTAAATATGAAAGACAGGTACTTTTGTCCATTTACTTTTCTGTAAAAGCTCATAAGAAAGTACACTTTCAAAGTGCCTGACGGAGACACTGTTCAGATTTTCTTATTTAACTTCTACACTTTCGAGAGCCTACTATTCTGATATAAACAAGTAATTGAATATTGCATTTAAACTGTACTAACCTTGCGGTTCTTTTTACCAGTGATTGCAGACCATTGTACCAGTCTGTACAGAAGTTTTTACCAATATATCAAGTACCTCCTGTATAAATTATTGAGCATGCTTGTAATCACAATAAATGCATACAAAAGCCTCACCTATGGACCTAGGTGAGGCTTTTGTATTGCTCATTAAGAGCTAATCTCATTTTGTACCCTTATTATCATTTGTAAGTGGAAATTATTCAAGTACTTTAGTTACCTTGAAACTTTATTGTACAGTAACTAACTTAGTAGCATCAATAAAAAAATTTAAATGCTGTTTTATTTATAATTATATATTTTACTAAAAATACCTCCCTTTACATTTTTTTACACCTCAAACATTTTTCTTTTATTGAACCGTCTCTCCAACCAGTTGAACATTTAAATATTCACTGATTTCTTCATTCGTTGGATAAGCACCGGTTTTAACAATTTCTCCATCTAACACAGTAATTGGAAGAGAGTCTTGTCCTTCATTTTGCATGGTGTCTATGACGTTTTGATTTCGTACAAACGAATTAGGATTGGAGGCAAGATTGTAACGGACCATCATTACATCGTCTTCTTCTTTTACTTGTTTCATAACACCCGTAATACGTAGTAAATCCTCGTCTACTGATGGGCCGCAAACTCCGGTACTACAGCATAGGGCAGGTTCATAAAGGGCTAACTTTTTCATATTGATCTTCCTTTTCATTTATTGTTGTATGACAAATACATCTTTCCGAACTTGAGAAAACACTTTGAAGGACTTCTGTTATCTCGGTAGATAATTCTCTATTCACCGAATAATGATGCCAAGTTCCTATTTTTTCAGTAACAATTAAATCCGCATCTCTTAATACTTTTATATGATGAGAGAGAGTTGGTTGAGTAAAGTCAAAGTGTTCAAGCAAATCACAGGCACATAAAGTATCGCAGGATAGTAAATCGAGTATCTTTACTCGATTTGGATCAGATAAAGCTTTCATTTTTTCAGCAAACAATTCATAATTCATTTATATTCTCCTTTGAGATTAAACAATTGTAGCAAGAACATCATCTTTTAACTCAAAAGGACTCCAGTCGATGACCGCAAAATGTCCATTTGATAATCCATCGACACGTTGGATCCATTCTTCTTCCGATTTTGCACGAGCTAACAATGTTTCATTTGTAGTCCCTGTTGATAATAAACTGTTATTAACCACCCACCAAGTATGTGCAATACCTGCACGGTCTAAATCTTCTTGTAGACGAATGGATTCATAGACAGGTGTATTTTCAGGTAATGTCACCATGACCACTTCTGTTTGGTTGTGATCTTGTAAAATAGGCAGGAGTCGGGTAATTGATTCTGGTACTTCTCCAGAAGTCCGTTCAACTTCCTTTGCGTAACTTTGAGAAGATTCTAAAAGTAAAAGTGTGTGTCCAGTAGGCGCAGTATCAATAGCCACCACATCTGCTTCCGTCATCGAAACAATTTCAGCAAATTTTCGAAATACCGCAATTTCTTCTGTACAAGGTGAGTTTAGATCTTCTTCTACATAAGCTAAGTCCTCTTCCGACATTGATTCACGCGCTTTAGCTAAAACTTCATTTTGGTAAAGCTCTAACTCTTTTTTCTCATCAATATGGCTAATTCCAAGAGTATCTGATTCATGCACAATATAATTTAAGTGAGCGGCAGGATCGGTCGTTGTTAAATGCACTTTTTTACCTTTTTCTACAAGACCTTTCGCAATGCTGGCTGCAATGGTTGTTTTCCCTACGCCACCTTTACCCATTGTAAAGACAACTCGTTTGTTTGTGTTGTATAAATCATCAATAACAGTTTGTAAGCGTGGGAACTCCTGAGCCTGCACTTCTTCATGCTTGATTTCAGGTTGTTCTTCACTAAGTAATAAACCGATACTTTCGATACTTGCAAGATTGTAAGGTCTTAATGGAATTTCAAAAATAGGTAAGTTTTTAAGATTTTCAGGCATTTCACTTAAAGCCTCTTGTTGAATGTCATAGTATGTTTGAGAAATCGTATCTGTCGGATGTTCTAAAAGACCATTCACAATCAATTTTTGGTTTTCAACCCCTAATGCTCGTAATTCTTCGGACGCACGATTGGCTTCGACTAATGGTCCTTCTTGTGGACGAGTCACGAGGAGTAAAGTTGTCATTTCAGCATTAGCAAGCGTTTCTACTGCCAGGCTATAACTTTCTCTCTCTTCATCTAAACCAGATAATTGACCCATACAGCTTGTGCCAGTTGTATTTTCATCAAAAAATTTTGTCCAAGCAGAAGGTAGTTGTAAGAGTCTTAATGTATGGCCGGTAGGTGCTGTATCAAAAATGATATAGTCGTATTGATCAGATATATCAGGGCTCGTTAAAAATTTTGCGAACTGATCAAAAGAAGCAACTTCTGTCGTACATGAACCACTTAATTGTTCTTCCATATTTTGAACTGCAGCGTCTGGCAGAATTCCACGATAAGGACCCACGATGGATTCTTTATATTCTTCTGCAGCACTGACTGGATCAAAGTTAGCGACTGTTAAGCCAGGAATTTCTTCAATTTCTGTTCCGTTATCATCTAGTTCTCGTTCAAAAACATCTTGTAAATTACTGGCAGGGTCTGTACTCACTAATACAACTTTGAAACCATCATTCGCTAATTGAATGGCCGTTGCACTAGCGGCAGTTGTTTTCCCGACGCCACCTTTACCCGTATAGAATAAATACTTTGTATTAATATGCTCTTTTGGATTAAAAATTTCCATTCTATTTTCCACTCCTTTGTTAAACGATTTGGACGAAATGATTGACTTTTTTTCAATAATCAATGACGTATATAAATGATTGTCTATGTACAGTGTAAAAAAGCGAGTTATGTGACAAAAAACTTGAAATAGTTCACTAAATTTCATATACTTCACCTACATAGAAGATTGTCTATGTATTAAATATAAATAACTGTCTATATTTAGTCAAGCCATCTTATCATTTTTATTTACCTCATTTTGTCAAAAGGTCATTAGGGATATTTTTTGAGAAGGACACTTATTTATTCCCCCCCTTTCATTCAACTTTAGGTAAATAGTAAATGAATACCTAACTATCAGGAGGAGTATTACAAATGAAGAAAATATTTTACGAGGACATTAAGAACCAACAACTGGTTGATGTTCGAACTCAACATGGGTACCAAGAGGGACATATTAAAAACTCTCTCAATCTTAACCCAAGTAACTTTAAAACGTATGCAACTTATTATCTCGATGTAAATCAACCCGTTATTTTTATCGTTGGCTCTGAGGAAGAAGCTCATTTAGAAGAACTTTCTGAACTTGCTGATGAATTAGGTTTTACTCAAAACAATGGATATCTTTTGATAGATGAAGTCCCCAAAGAAGACTTACTGACAACGGAAACTATCCCTGCTGAAGATTTCCTGAATAAATCAGATGATTTTATATTACTTGATGTCAGACATCCAGATGAAATTACACGACCAGCACCTGAGAAGAATTTGGTCAATAGTCCATTTGAAGATTTAGTTAATGATTATCAATCACTGGATACGAGCAAACAAATTTTTACGCTTTGTGGATCTGGTAACCGAAGTACTGCAGCGGCTTCTTTCCTTGAATCAAAAGGATTAAATCCTAAAGTTATTGAAGGCGGAATGAAAGCCATTCAAGAAATTGGTAAATAATAAATTATAAGATGTTTTCAAAAAAATGGCTTTGCAGATCCTTACAGGAACGGCAAAGCCATTTTTTTATGTTTTATTGTTAGTAAAGATTGCTGTAACAAGCATTTTGAAGGCATATCAAGTCAAGAGCAAGGTAGTTGTCTGTTTGCTTTTCTGTAAACGTTCATTAGAAAAAGGCACTTTCCACTTGCACTATTTTACCCTGCACAACACGATAATTTTGAAATATCATTATTATAACCAAGCGCTGCAAGTTTCAATCCTTCCACCATCGTTAAATAGGGAGCCATTGTGTCCGTTAAATCCTCGATTGTTAACCCAAATTTAACAGCTAATGTGCCTGCATAAATGACTTCACCTGCATTTTCAGCGACGATATGAACGCCTACTATTTGTTGATTTTGAGTATTGACAACAAGTTTGATTAATCCAGTTGTATCATGATTAGCTAATGCCCTTGGCACATTATCTAAATCTAGGATTGATGTTTTAACATCTATACCTATATCTTTTGCTTGTTCCTCTGTTAACCCAACTGTACCTACTCCAGGATTTGTAAATATTACTCCAGGAACAGCGGATAGATCGATCTGTTTATTTAAACCACCAATTGCATTATCTGCTGCAATCTTGCCTTCATATGCTGCTACATATACAAATTGAGGGCCTAAGGTAACATCTCCTGCCGTATAAATCCGATCATTGCTTGTCTGCCCATATTCATTCATTAAAATTTCATAGTTTTCCCCGATATCAACACTAGCGGCACTTAAATTTAAGGCGTCTGTATTCGGACTTCGACCGGTCGCAACTAATACTTGGTCAGACTCAATCGTTTTTTGAATACCGTTTTTAGTGAGTGTTAGTTTTTTAATATCACCGTCTTGTACGATATGGTCATAATTTATACCCGTAATAACCTGTATGCCTTGTTCATGCAGGGCTTTTTCGACTGCTGCCGAAACTTCTGGATCATAATCTTTTAGTAATTGTTTACTTCTCTGTACTAATGTTACTTCGGCACCTAAATTGTGGAATAATTGACCGAGCTCTAGCCCAATATAACCTGCCCCAATAACAGTCAATCTTTCTGGAACTTCTTCTAGCTCTAATAAAGTTGTACTCGTTAAATAATCGACATGTTCAATTCCAGGAATTTCAGGAATGAATGAAGTTGCACCTGTTGCAACTAAAAAGCGTTTTGCAGTTAATTTTTCTCCATTTACTTCTATGGCATTATCCGCAACAAATTTTGCTTCGCCTTCAATTAAATCAAAACCATACTCATCGATTAAATCAATATATTTTTGCTGACGTAGTGTATCGACTAATTCATCTTTTTGTTTCACTAATGCTTTTAAATCAACTTCTCCAGCTGTTGTTTTTAATCCATTGAATGGATTTTCTTTAACTAACTGATTAATGGAACCTGCTCGAATCAGCGTTTTAGATGGAACGCAACCAATATTTACACAAGTTCCACCGATTGTATCACGCTCAACCATCCCTACTCTCGCGCCATATTCAGTCGCTTTAATGGCCGCTGAAAAAGCTGCACTTCCAGAACCTATAATCAGAAAATCATAGTCATAATCTTTTTCATTTTTAAGTGCCAACACGGGTTGAGAAGATATTTCTTCAATTTTTTCTATCTGATAATGTGTTTGTTCAATCGCTTTTTTAATATTTTCAATTTCGACAGTGTCAGCTAAATCAAATTCTGTTTTTCCTTCACGATAACTCGTTTTTATATCTTTTGCACCAATGTTTTTAAGTGCCCTTGTCACATGTTCTTCACAACTTGTACAAGTCATACCCTGAATACTTATCTTATATTTCTTCATACGGAAACTCCTCTATTCATCATTAATTAATGTTTCAATAATCGGACAGGCATACATTTCTTTCTCATTTGGACAACATTCTTTTAAGTCGCCTAACATTTTTTCAATCCGTTTTAAATCTTCTATTTGTTTTTGGACTTCTGCTTGCTTTTGAGAGACAAAATCAAACATGTTTTGGCAACGAACACTATCTTGATCGACTACACCTAGCAATTTATAAATTTCTCTTAGAGAAAAACCAAGGTCTTGTATTTGTTTAATGAATTTTACTCGTTTAATATCCTCATCTGAATACAATCGATAACCAGAATCTGTACGAGTTGGTTCTTCTAATAATTTTTTGTTTTCATAATATCGTATTGTTTCTTTGTTAACGCCACTTTTTTCAGCAAACTCACTAATAAGATACATCATTTTTCACCTCTATACTATTATAAACCATGTACTATGGTACATAGTCAAGGTATATTTATATTTTTTAAGAAAACTTACTCTTTTAATTTTCTCCTTTTAATTTTCTGGAAGATTTTTTAATTTTCTGTTGAAAGTCATTATATTAATTTAAGAAATCTATTATTGCAAGAAAATTAAATAGTTAATAATCAAACGAACGTTTGACTGTCTCTCATGGAGGATGTATAATATCTACACCATAATCAAATGAACGTTTGAATGAGAGGTGAATGAAATGACTGAAGTCTGCCAAACGACGATCATACATCCTGAAAAAGTAGATGTAGTAAAAAATAAATTAGAAAATAAAAATTTATCGAATTTACTTGTGTTGGGGAAATGTTTTAGCGACCCTTCAAGGATTAAAATTTTCTATGCTTTAGAAACCTTCAAAGAAATGTGTGTCTGTGATTTAGCGGAGATCTTAGACGCTAGTATTGCCACGACGTCACACCATTTGCGCTATTTAAAAAAGCAAGGTGTGGCGAAATCACGTAAAGACGGAAAAGAAGTCTACTACTCGTTAGCGAATAAAGAAATCCTTTCGACTATTCGTATAGTTTTAGACATGCCAAACAGCTTATCTTTGACGTCTTAGTTTGGAGGAGAATATTTTGTTACAAACTATTTTTTCAGCAATTGCTGTGTATATTTCGACCAGCATCGATTATTTATTTATCTTACTGATTATTTTCTCGCAAGCCTATACACAAAAAGGACTTCGTCAGATTTATTTCGGTCAATATCTTGGGACCGGCATTTTAGTGGCCGTTAGTTTATTTGCTGCTTATGTGCTGAATTTTATCCCCCAAGATTGGATCGTCGGACTTCTGGGACTCATTCCTATTTATTTAGGTGTCCGAGTTGCTATGGGAGGCGAAGAAGAAGCAGAAGAAGAGGAAGTCGTGGAGAAGTTAGAATCAAGAGGGACCAACCGTTTGTTCTGGGCCGTGGCTCTGATTACGATCGCTTCCGGTGGGGATAATCTAGGAATTTATATTCCTTACTTTACCTCTCTATCTATTTTTGAAATTGCCCTTGCTATCGTTGTATTTGCTCTATCGATTGCGGTGCTTTGCTATATCAGTTATCGATTGGCAAAAATTTCGTTTGTCTCTGAAACATTGGAAAAGTATGAACGAATTATTGTACCGATTGTCTTTATCGGTTTAGGAATCTTTATTATGCTAGAAAACGGGACCATTCAAACACTATTCGGTTTATAAGGCTCGTTGTTGAAAGGAAGAAAATGATGAATGAAGTTAACAGCTCACATAAGTGGCTCTTAGAAGGAATAGATTGCGCCAATTGTGCTGCCAAGATTGAGAATGGCGTTGCTGAAATAGATGGAGTCATAAATAGTAACGTGAATTACATGACCCAGACATTAAGCTTTGATCTTGTGGCAGAAAATGACGCTAAAACACTTTCTTCCGTTAAAAATAAAATTAAAAAACTAGAACCTGATATCATCCCTCTTATAAAAGATACAGGTCAGGAAGTTGGAGAAGACAGGGGTCTCCAGTCAGAAAAATCGGGTCAGAAACAGAATCACAAAAGACCAGAAAATTGGGGAATTAAGTTAACCATCGGTCGCTTAATCCTTGCCGTGTCAGTGCTTTTACTGGCAAGTTTTGCCCTCATTACCCCTTCCCTTTCCTTTGGTTTGTTTGTGGTCGCTTACCTTGTAGCCGGGTATGATGTGATTTGGCGAGCCGTCCGAAATATCTTTAATGGCCAAGTCTTTGATGAAAACTTTTTAATGACAGTCGCTACACTTGCTGCCTTCTATGTGCAACAATATCCCGAAGCAGTAGCCGTCATGCTTTTCTACCAAGTGGGGGAAGTTTTTCAAGATGTGGCCGTAAACAAATCACGTCGCTCCATCGCAGACTTGATGGATATTCGTCCGGATTACGCCAATATAAAATTAGCAGATGGCAGTACTCGACAGGTTTCACCAGAATCCATTAAAGTCGGCGACACCATTCTGGTGCGTCCAGGCGAAAAAGTTCCCTTAGACGGAAAAGTGGTCAGCGGTTCTTCCGCTATGGATACGTCTGCTCTAACCGGTGAGTCAATGCCCCGAAGTGTTAAAGAAGCTGACGACGTTTTAAGTGGTTTTATTAATAAAAATGGCTTGCTAGAAGTAATGGTCGAAAAGCCATTCTCAGAGTCAACGGTGACAAAAATTCTTGAGCTCGTTGAGAATGCGAGCAGTCGTAAAGCACCGACAGAACAATTCATTACGAAGTTTGCTCGTTACTATACGCCGATTGTGGTCATTTTAGCTGTCTTATTAGCTGTTCTTTTACCCTTGACTATTCCTGGAATGACGTTTAACGATGGTGTTTACCGGGCAGCTATTTTCCTTGTTATTTCATGTCCTTGTGCCTTAGTTGTTTCGATTCCCGTCGGTTTCTTTGGCGGAATTGGTGCTTCTTCACGTAAAGGTATCTTAGTGAAAGGCGGCAACTTCTTAGAAGGCTTAAACGATGTTAAATATGTCATTATGGATAAGACGGGAACCTTAACCAAAGGGGAATTTGAAATAACTGATATTCAATCGACACCAGAATTCAATAATGAAGAACTCTTAGAACTAGCCGCTTATGCGGAAACCCATTCTTCACACCCCATTGCGGATTCCATCAAAGAGCATTATGGGAAAGAGATTGATGAACGTCGAATTGATGAATACAATGATCTCTCAGGGCACGGAGTTCAAGCGGTTGTTGATGGCAAAGAGATATTAGCCGGAAATGCTAAGTTAATGGCCAAATATGGTATTCCTTTTAAAGAAGTAGAGGAAGTCGGAACGGTTGTCTATTTAGCCATTGAGGGAGCCTATGCTGGTCACCTTTTAATTGCCGATACGATTAAAGAAGATGCTGCAGAAGGCATTGCCTTAATGAAAGAAAAAGGCGTCGAACATATTATCATGCTTACAGGCGATTCAAAAGCGGTAGCCGAAGCGGTTGGAAATAAATTAGGGATTGATGAAATCTACTCGGAACTCCTTCCACAAGACAAAGTGGAGAAAATGGAAGAAATTATGGCGCTCAAAAACAAAAAAGAAAAAGTTGCTTTTGTGGGCGACGGTATCAACGATACGCCCGTATTGGCCCGGTCAGATATCGGGATTGCGATGGGTGGCTTAGGATCAGACGCAGCCATTGAAGCGGCGGATATCGTGATTATGGACGACAAGCCTTCTAAAATTGGAACGGCGATGCAAGTCGCTAAAGATACTCGCCAAATTGTCTGGCAAAATATCATTCTCGCACTAGCCGTCAAAGGGGTATTCTTGATTTTAGGTGCCTTTGGCGTAGCCTCGATGTGGGAAGCTGTTTTTGCAGATGTTGGCGTAACGGTTATTGCTGTATTGAACGCCATGCGTGTTTTAAGAAAATAAATTATAATACTGTTAAGTATTAAGAATTAAACAAAAAAGGACGAGAACGCAATTTTCATTGCTCTCGTCCTTTTTATTTTAATCTTTATTCTTTTAAAAAGTAATTGCGATCAAAGTGAATGCGAATTTCATAATCTTGGAGAACTTTCGACAAATCTTTCACGATTATTTGGTACAATTCTTCATCTGACATTTGAATATTATCTGGAACCGTTATATCAAAAATAACTTTCTCATCTTCTAAGCGAAGATCATGAAAATGAAAATCTTCTTTGTAAGACTTTAATGTTCTTTTCACATTAGCATAAACCTCATTTTGCTCGTCATCATCTAATCCCTCTGGGTCTAAGTGTCCGACCAGTTTAATACCAAATCGTTCATCAAATTCCTTTTCAATAGAATCTATCACTCGATGGGCCTCAATCAAATCCCAACGGGCATCGACTTCCACATCAACCGTTGCAAACATTTTATTGGGACCGTATTTGTGTAGAATGAGGTCATGATAACCAACAAGACTTTGATAAGAATCTAATACTTCCTGCATATTAGCTACTAGCTGAGAATCTGGGCCTGCTCGAATACCTGGTTATGCTCATACTAGTTGTGCTGTTAAATCCATTTTAACACCTTCTGATTAATTACATCTGAATGCTTAATCTAATAGTTAGTTTATTGTGTACTTTTGGTATGGATTAATCATTTTCTGTGCTTTTGGAAACTGAGTAGTTAGTTATCACCTTTGAAAGATAACAAACGCAGACCATTTAAAATAACAACTAATGTACTTCCTTCATGAATAATAACACTGATTGCTATATCGGTTAGACCTAAAAAACTAACGATAACTAAAAAGACTACAACTGCCATTGAAAAGAAGATGTTTTGCCAAATGACACGGTTCATTTTTGTGGCAACTTTATGTGCATTGACTAATTTAGATAAGTCATTCTTCATCAAGGCCAAGTCAGATACTTCTACTGCAACATCTGTCCCCTCGCCCATCGCGATACCAACATTTGCTTTTACAAGTGCTGGTGCGTCATTGACACCATCTCCCACCATAGCAACGATCCCGTGTTCTTTTTTTTGTTCATTAATGATATTCGATTTATCTTCTGGCATGACATTTGCAATTACTTCATCAATCCCAAGTTGTTCGCCGACCGCTTTACCCGTCATTTCAGAATCTCCCGTAATTAAAGTGGTGTGAATCCCAAGGCCCTTAAAGTAATCAATGGTTGCTTTAGCTTCTTCATTTGGAATATCCATTAAAGCAATTAGCCCAACAACTTTCTCATCTTCGGATACATAGACCACTGTTTTTCCCTCCGAAGCCCTCTCGTCATTTAAGCGTGAGAACTCTTCTGCCACATTAGTAAAGGAAGTGGGTTTTCCTATACGATAATTTTTCCCATTATAATCGCCTGTTAAACCTTTTCCGATTTGATTAGTTACATCAATCGTCATTTTGTTTTTAGCTTCAAATTTTTCTAAAATAGCATTTGCTAAAGGATGATTGGATTCTTTTTCCAGCGCTACTACAATATCAAGCATCTCTTCTTCATTCACAGAATCAGTGAAATAAGAGTTCGTTACTTGTGGTTTCCCTCTTGTAAGCGTGCCTGTTTTATCAAAAGCAATGGCATTAATATCTGCCAGTTGTGATAGATAGGTACTTCCTTTTGAAAGGACACCGTGTTTTGCTAGATTTGAAGTGGCAGACAGAGTTACGGATACGGTAGCAGCTGCAAGGGCACAAGGTGACGCTGCAACTAAAAGTACCAATCCTCTATAAATACTTTGTGACCAGGTCCAATTTAAAAGATAAGGAGCAGTTAAAACAACTACAGGGATGGCAATTAAAACAAACGTTACATATCTTGGCTCAAATTTTTGAATAATACTTGCGGCTTTTGTTTGATTGCTCTGATTTTGGTTAACGAGCTGTAAAATCTTTGAGAATACCGTATCTTTTTCTTCTTTGGTCACTTCCATTGTGAAAGTACCCGTCCCATTGATTGTACTCCCAAAAACGTCATCTCCCTTAGATTTTTCTTGGGGGATACTTTCACCATTAATGGCAGATTCATCGATGGAGGTTTCCCCCGATAAAATCACTCCGTCTATGGGTACTTGGTCTCCATTTAATACTTGTAGGCGGTCGCCAACTTTCAATTCGCTTACTTCAACGATTTCAGTATTTCCATCTGGTTTAATTAATCGGGCGGTTGTAGGATTCATTTCGAGTAATTTAGTAATTTCTCTTTTACTTCTTCCCTCAGCATAATCCTCTAAAAAATGCGCTCCCGAAAATATCAATATTAATAGTGTTCCTTCCCAAAAGTTACCTATGGCAGAAGCTCCAATCGCAGCTAATCCCATTAAAATATGAGAATTGGGGGTGAATTTCCCCCTTGCTTTGGTATTTTCTATAGTTTCACCGACACCTTCAAGCACAATCACATGATAACCGGCAGCAATTGTTGCAATAGAAAAAAGGATATTTTGCAATCCTTGATACTGATCACTTAAAAACAAAGCGATAATCGCCAAAGCTAAACCAATAAAATATAAAACGATGGGTGCTTTTCCATGGTCATGGTTGTGATTATGATTATGTTTTTCTCTTGCCTGTTGTTCTTGAACATTTTCCATTTTTATTCTCCTTCTGAAATGTCTAGGGGTGACTGAAATATTTATTCAAAAGATATTAAGTTGTCCTTTTTATATCTGAGCTACCCTATCTACCTATATTTTCTAAATCGTAATCATTCCGATTCATATGAATTTACAATCATATGAATGTAAATTCATTTTATCCCTTCTCTTAATTTTTGTCAATAAATTACTCCCCCAAAAACAAAAAATGAGTTCCCGTTCTACTAATAAGCTAGTAGAACGAAAACTCATTGTACATATTCTATCCAAGTGCCACATCTAATGTCATCATAATGGCAAATCCTATCATCAATGCCATCGTAGCTACTTCACTATGCCCATTCGTTTGAGAATTGGGAATCAATTCTTCTGCACAGACGAATATCATTGCACCTGCAGCAAAAGCTAATGCATAAGGTAAAATGACCGTTATTTGCGTAACTAACCATGCGCCTATGGTAGCTGATATAATTTCAACTAATGCACTGGATTGCCCCATGTTAAACGCATGCCCTTTTGAACTTCCTTCTGCACGTATCGGCATCGAAAGTGCCGCTCCTTCAGGGAAATTTTGTAGTCCGATTCCTAAAGCTAATACAACTGCACTAGCAATTGCAGAAGAGCCTTCTCCAGCTGCACCGAATGCAACACCAATGGCTAGACCTTCAGGAATATTATGAATCGTTACCGCTAAAAATAAGAGTGTCGTAGAAGATAATGATGTATCTACGCCTTCCGTTTCTTCAACACCCCTTGCTCGCTTATGTAAGTGAGGGACAACACCATCTACAACTCTTAAAAAGGCGCCCCCTATTAAGAATCCAACTAATGCAGGGACAAATGACCAAATTCCATAGCCATTTTGCTCAGCATAGTCGATAGAAGGAGCGAGTAAAGACCAAAAACTCGCTGCAATCATCACCCCGGCCGCAAAACCATTCATAATCGCCAATAATTTATCATTTACTTCGTGGAATAAAAAGACCAGACTCGATCCTAAAACAGTCATCAACCAAGTAAAAATACCGGCTAGCGTTGCTTGCCAAACTGGATTCAATCCTAAAAACCAATCTATCATTATATAAACCTCTCCTTTTTTAAGTCAACAAAATCTATTTTTTAGCTTAGTCTAAATTATTCTACAGAAAGATTATAACAAAAAGAAAGAAAAAGTGCATTTTATTCCTTTTACTTAAGACATCCTTTTTAAATAAAGTATATTCTTTTAATAAAATAAATGGTAAATACTTACGATCTCTCAAAAGAAAAATAACTCTTCTCACGGTAATATACTTACGTAAGAAGAGTTATTTACAAATTTTGTGGCCATTTTTTAGATACAGTCAACAGAGAAAGATTAACCCATGTTATTGTTTACTTAAAATCCCTTTTTCGTCCACTATAATCTCAATCGTTGAATGCGTAAGATTATATGGAAATAAAATTTCTCGAATGTCCTTTTTTATTTGTTCATGATCTTTTACTTCGCTTGAAGCGACGCTAATCGTGACATTCGCTATATTTTCTTCACCATCAAACGTCCAAACATGGAAGTGAGAAAGGTTGTTGACTTGATCAATACTTAAGATTTCTTGGGCTAATTTCTTTAAATCAATATTGTCAGGAGTTGTTTCAAAGAATATTTTTGTCGTTTCAATAAATCGAGGAATAGTTTCATATAAAATATATCCTGCAATAATAATTGAAACAATCGGGTCTAATATATACCAATCCGTAAAATTAAGAATAATACTCATGGCCAACACAGCTAACCACCCAAGTATGTCTTCTAACATATGAAGGTTTAACATTTCTTCGTTTTTTGAACTGCCTTTTCCCATTAAACGCATGGCGTACCCTTTAATGGCAATAGCGATTATAGCCATCCAAAATAACCCTTGATAGTTAATGGGAGTAGGGTTGAAGAGTACCGGAATACTATTAAATATCATAAAAACGGAACCTAGAATTAAGACAACTGACGTGATGATAGCTCCTAGTGGTGAATACCTTTTATAACCGAATGTGTACTCTTCATCAGCATCTTTATTAGATAGCTTTTGAAACAGCCATGCCAAACCAATTGAAAGAGCATCTCCAGTATCATGCACTGCGTCAGATAAAAGTGCGACACTATTAAATAGATAACCAAATATAAATTCAGCTATAGCAAATCCTGCATTGAGAAAGAAAACAATTTTTGTGTTCCGTTCAGCCAAATCTCCGCTACCATGAGAATGACTATGATCGTCATCATCTTCAGCAGAATGAATCACATCTTGAGAATCTGAGTAGATAACTTTTGTAAAGTCTAGTACTTTATGGAGGGCATCTAGATCAGTTTTATCAGAAAAATGCAGCTGGTTATTTTCGTAGTCAATTTCGACATACTTTCCCTTCTGCTTTTGATTAATGGTCTCTTCTAAATACTCTGCATCATTCTCACTTTGAAGAGGGTTAATATAATAAATCATTTAAATTCCTTCCTTTTCAGTATTTTCCTCAACGTGGGCAAACACTTGGTTTAATATTTCATAAATGTGATGATCGTCCGGGGAGTAAATCATTGATTTTCCTTCTCTTCTTGATTGGACCAAACGATGATCTTTTAGTATTTTTAATTGGTGGGAAACGTTTGATTGTTCACCCCCAAGTTTATTGACAATGGTTGAAACGTTCGCTTCCTCTTTCGATAAGAGAGAGAGAATCGAAAGTCTCGTTTCATCTCCTAAAATCTTGAATAAAGCAGCAGAATTTTGGATTATATTTTTTTGATTCATAAGAGTCCTCCTAACTAAACAATGAATAACGATACATATGATTATGTTAACATATGTAGGATATAAAAGAAGCATTATACATCTAGAAATCTATCCACTTTTAACAATATTACTTAAGACACCGTTGTAACGAACATCTAGAGAGCTTTATAAATCAAAAGTAAAGCATTTGTGCGCAAACTTTTCTGTGAAGGACCATTAGAAAATGGCACTTTCCACTTGCCCGATTTTTACCCTGCTCATTTACTTCCTTTTTCTGTTTCGGTGTGCTTGTCGCTGAATAATCAATTAATAGTGATACCTATCCGCCATCTTTTCGAAACATTAAATTTATGAAACGATTCGGAAAAAAATACTCCTGCTAATATCAGTTATTAGCAGGAGTATTTTTATATTTCTATTTAATTCAAAAGCCGTGCAATTCTATTTTGGTAACTAATCTTTTGTTTTACCCCATTCTCATAATATCTTTTTTTATTCTGTAATCGACTATGGTTACTATTTCCCAAGACCTGCATTCTTTAATGTATCAAAATTGATTCCTCTATTCCTGCAACAATCCGCCCGCTCATCATTTATGGCAACTGCTGGAACTGTTTCTATTTCATATTCCTCTGCTTTTGTCTCACATTCCTTAGTTTCACATTTCTTGTTTAAGTCATATACTGTTATCTCTCAATATGGGCATTCTTGTGCTTTTATTTGTTGAACGGCATGTTCACATAAATAACACCCTGCATTAAATATTTCTATCCTTCTTTTATTCATGACTATCTCCTCCTGTTAAACTGGTAATGATTGGATATCTGCCATCAGAACTTCCTGATCCTGAGCATTGGATGGAAATGAGTTGTTTAATTTCATTGAGAGTAAATCCTAATTTCTGCGAACGTTTGATAAACTTAATACGATCTACATCTTCTAAAGAAAAAATTCGGTAGCCAGCTCTTGTTCTAGGTGGTTCTGGAATGAGTTGCCGTTTCTCATAGTACCTTACTGTTTCAATATTGACATTGGACTTTTCAGCGACTTCACTTATTTTGAATCCTGTCATGCTTTCACCTTCTATTCTAATTATCCTCCCTGTACTTAGGTACAAAGTCAAGATTATTTTAACATGTAAAAATAATCTTAGTTATCTACGGCCATTTTAATAAATCTTTTTCTTCCCCAATATCCCATAATCAATATACTGATCAATATACCGATAATACTAATGAACAATGACATATGAGGAAGTTGGGGGGTTAAAATTGCTCGTAATGCCTCATTCACGTAGACTAATGGATTTAAAAGGACAAGTACTTGAATAATGGGTGTCACATGCAAAGTATTCCATGAAAAGAATACAGATCCAAGAAACACTAATGGAATTAAAAATCCAGGAAATATGGCAGCAACTTGACTCGGTTTAATAATCGTTCCAACGAGTAAACCAAGTGTCGCAGAAGAAATTGATGCTAATAATATAACCACAAGTAGAAGCAACTCCCCCTGTAAAGCAAGTGTTAAATCTAAAGAATTTCCCATGAAAATTAAGGAAAGTGGTAAGGCAATGAGTCCACCAATCCATGCCTCAATGATTCCTACACACATTTTCGCTAAGGCAACTACACCTATCGTATTTATTGGATTAGGAAAATTTATTATGCTAGAAAACGGAACCATTCAATCGTTATTTGGTTTATAGGGTTCGTATGTGAAGATAACGATGAATGAAAAGAAGAAATCACATCAGTGGCTAATGGAAGGAATTGACTGCGCCAATTGTGCCGCCAAGATTAAAAAATGGCATATCTGAAGGGAAATTATAAAACTAAAAATAATTACAAGATTGATCTGAATCAAGTGCGTATTCAAATTCTCCCTTTACAATAGAGGTGTCTTAAAAATTAGTAATGGAGGAATTACATGTCGGATAAAAAAATATATATCGAAATGAATAGGAAATTAGATTTTCTACTGGAAGACCATGGAGTAGAATTTGACCACTCTAATCTAGAAAACGAATCTTTAGATACTCTTCACAAAAAAGCAGATGCTTTATTAGTCGCACATAACTGCACAATTCCTGAAGTTAAAAATGATATAGCAGGATTGCAGCCGAAGTTAAATCTTTTAATTCAAGGGCATGGTGCTGAATTTGATGATTCGAATTTGGACCAAGATAGTTTTGACACGGTGATGAAAAAGTTAGATACATTACAGCATGAACATGGTCAGTAAATCAAAAAAATCGTTACCTTTGCAGGTAGCGATTTTTTAATTTATATTACGAAACTGAAACAATACTTTCGACAGGATTGTTTTATGTAAATACATAAGGAATAAAAACAGATAATCATTTCAAGATTTTTACTACACTTTATTTTTTTCGTTAGCTAGCTTATACGCTTCTTTCTTGCGTTCAAATTCCCACTCATACTGCATACCGTCTGTATAGTATTCTGGTTTTGGATAACGATAATTTCGCTGATACACAATCAAAGCAATACCAAATACAGCGAGAACAGCTGATAGAATTTGAGATACTCGAAGGGGCCCAATATATAAACTATCCGTACGCATCCCTTCAATAAAGAATCGTCCGACACCATACCAAATCAAATATGCAGCCGTTGTTTCTCCTCGAAGTAAAAATTTTTCACGATTGCGAATAAAAAGAATAATGACAACACCGATTAGACTCCAAACGGATTCATATAAAAAAGTCGGATGATAATAAGTACCGCCTATATTCATTTGTTCGATTATAAATTCAGGAAGCATTAAGTTTTCTAAAAACTGACGACTCACTTCTCCCCCATGGGCTTCTTGATTGATAAAATTTCCCCATCGTCCAATCGCTTGTGCGAGTAAGGTATAAGGAGCTAAAATATCGATAATGAGTAAAAATGGCACATTTTCTTTTTTAGCTCTCCAATCAATCGTTAAGACACCGGCGATAATCCCCCATAAATGGCGAGACCACCCTCCCAAATGGCCAAGATTTGAAGAGGGTTGGCTAAGTAATAATCCAGTTCAAAAAGGACATAGTATAAACGAGCTCCTAGTATGCCTAGTGGTAAGACCCAAAAAGCAGTATCTACAATAAAATCTTCAGAGATTCCACGTTTTTCCCCTTCTTTAATGGTTAAATAAATTGCTAAAATCATCGCCACGACGATAATTAATCCATACCACGCGACTGACAAGGGGCCAATTTCAAAAGCAATTGGATCAATCATCATAAAGTGTAAGTTCATTATTCAATTCTCCTTCTGCCAATCACAACTTGTAAAAAGCTTTTATTTTATACTTTAAACTTACTAACGAATCAATTATTATGCATAACACAAAAAACGAGTGAGAAAATCTACTCGTTTTTTGTGTCTAAAATCATGTTACGCCTGATATGCAGTGTCTACTTCTTCTAACATATTGTAAACTGCTTCGTAACTTTCACATACATCACCTGGTACCGTATAGTTGGCAGTCACTTTACGTAATCTTTGGAATTCTGTATCAAGCTCAGGTTTTTCAGACCCTGCTGTTTCAGATTTCTCATAAATGCTGTCCCACAATTCTTTGACTTCATAAAACTCCGGATGATTGCCACCATGTACTCGGTTAACAATGGGTGTAAACTGGTTTAATCGATCAAAATGTTTTTCTTTTGTTTCCGTAAATGTTGTCATTGGTTAATCTCCTCTGTTTCTTTATTTTTTTCTAGTTCTACTATAAGGTATTTGGATATTAGAATACTTGACCGGGATCAACTTTTCAATTTATTTTATTTCCTCAGCGGCATAGCCAATTTCTTCAATTTTATGAATAATCTCTTTTGGAGAAATGATTGACTCATCAAAATACACACGAGCTTTGCTCGCGTCGAAAAGTATTTTAGTCCGGTCAACGCCATCCATTTCATCAACGGTTGTTGTAATTTTTTGCATACAGGATGGACAGGTCAATTTTTCTAATTGCAAAGTAGTTGGGGTCATCTTATTTGCTCCTTTATCTGCTTCTTTTTTTGTCTATTAATCTTTTAATTCGTGAATATAGTATAACTTCGATTCGACAATATGAACTTGATGCCGATCAAGAAAGAGCAATTATAGAAGAAATTCTCTCTTAATTTGGAAGTAAAAAAAGACCCAAGAAGATATGAAACTTCTTAGGCCCTCTAAAGATAGGAAATTATCCATAATTTTTGTAGTTTTAATCCCTGAATATTTGATTTGGTATTTTAAATCATTAATTGCATTTGCTCATTATAGAAAGAACGGTAAACCATATAACTTGCAATAAAAGAAGAGATTGCGGTCACAGAAATCAACATGAACATGACGACGATTTGGTATCGAATCGCCTGGGTTGGATCAACACCCGCAAACATGAGCCCAGACATCATTCCAGGTAAGCTCACCAAACCCACTGTTTTGGTCCGTTCAATGGAAGGTGACATTCCGGTTTGAATACTGTCACGCAGAATGGATTGTGACGCTTGTTTGGGGTTCGCTCCTAATGCCAGTTTCTCTTGTACTTGCTGTCTACGATCATTAAACTGAGTCGTTAATGAGCGATAGACCACCACCCCAATTGTCGTCATAGCATTTGCAGCAATCATTCCAGTAATGGGTACAATTTGTGAAGGCGTCCAGTCAATGGCTCTTGAAAAAATCAAAATGACTAGCGCAATGGCGGTTCCCACACTAATTGAAATAGCCGATACCTTAAAGGAATTGGGTATCCCCTCACTTGTCTTATGGGCATTGTAAGATGCATTAAAGACAATAAATAACACCATCACTAAAGTAAGCAAATTATTATCCACTTGGAAAACAAAGCCCAATACGTATCCAATAATAAACAATTGGATAACTACTCGGACACCGGCAATTAAGATATCTTTACCTAGTCCCAATTGTTCTTTGTAATCCACAAAAATAGCAATAAATAATAATAGCGTCGATAAAACTAAAGAAAAATTACTTATTTCTAAACTATTTTCCATGTGTAACACCCTCCATTTTCCCATCAACCAGTGTAATAATTTCATTTGATGCATTGATTTCTTCTTGGTTATGCGTAATCCAAAGAATAGTTACCTGCTCTTCTTCATTTAGACGGCGAATAAAAGACAGAATAATTTCTCGATTCTCTTTATCTAATGAACTCGTCACTTCATCCATGAGCAGCACTTCGGGTGGATACATCAGATTTCGAATCAAAGCGACTCGTTGTTTTTCCCCACCAGATAAATCTTTGACAGGTTTATCTAAATAGGTAGAAGGTAGCTGTACGGTTTCAAGTCCTTCTTTCGCTCGCACTTCGTCGAAATTTTCCTCTCGAATATCTGCTGGAAAGGATAAATTTTGTCGAACTGTCTGATCAAATAAAACGGCATTTTGGAAGAAGTACGAAACTTGTTTACGATATTCTGTCGGTTCATACGTAGAAACCTCTTTTTCTTTATAGTAAATTTTTCCTGAAGTTGGACTAATTAACGAACCCATGAGTTTCAGCAATGTACTTTTTCCTCCACCAGATGGGCCGGTGACGGTGACGATATCTCCTTTGTGGACCGTAAGACTAATGTTTTCAAGAATTTGCTGATTATTCACTTTAAAACCTATATCTTCTAACCTAAATATTTCTTTAGACATATAATTTCTCCTTGTCTTTTATATGTATTTTTTAAAAAAGTGCGAATGAATCAGTAATCGATTCATTCACACATTCATTATTTAACCATAAAGGCTAATCGATAAATTGTATTAACATTTAATGTTCATTTGGATCATTTTCAGCATCTTCATGTGTTTTATGAACGGTTCCTGGTAAATGATCCGGTCCAGCATAAATAGTATACAATTTTAAAGGTACATCTCCTGTGTTAGTTACATTATGCCATATGTCTGCTGGTACAAAAATCGCATCATCATCTCTTACTTCTGATTCGAAATTGAGATTATCTTCTGTAGGTCCCATTTGACATAAACCGGTTCCTTCTTCAATACGTAAAAATTGATCGATGCCTTCATGTACTTCAAGTCCGATATCGTCACCTGGTTCAATGGACATAACCGTTACTTGTAACTTTTCTCCCGTCCAAATCGTTGTGCGGAAATTCTCATTTTCAACCGTCATGCCCTCGATATTTTCGACAACTGGCTTTTTGCCTCGATCACTATAATCATATTTCACTTTACCAACCTCTTTCTGTTATTTGTAATGATTCTAATTAAGTACATTATATACTTAACTTAATTACATGTCAAAAAACAAGCCTAATTTAGGTTAAAAACTTCTACTAAAGATTTATTTATTTCCATTGACTTCTTAAGAATAGTTTGTGATAATTAGTACAGACATACCAGAGGTAATGAAATTCCTAGACTCTTTTGTGTAAACACTAATTCTTTTAAAATTAAATAATGAAAACTTTGGCTTATCTACTTCTTAAAGTAAATTATCCATTGTGATCTGAACAGGCGGTGAATATATACTATTCATGCAGCCGGGCTACGATTTTTGTGGCAGCAGAATATGACATTCAAAGGGCATATCTGTGGGACAGTTAATTCTGTTCTATAGGTATGCCCTTTTTATTATCTACCACGCTGAAAAGGAGGGAAAATTTCAACAAAATTGCGTATTTGTAAGAAAAAAATATAATTTTTAAAAAATATGAAAGAAGGTTATAAATATGTTGAACTATTTAACAAAAAGCCGGCAAGGACAATTTTTAGTGATTGGAGTTCTTTTTACCATTCTGGGATTCGTTTTCATTCCTATAAATCCAGGATACAGTACTATCTTATTTTATATTGCGATTTTCTTTTTAGGGGTTTATGCAGCTAAGGATGCTGTTGTCGAAACTATCCAAGATCGTTCCCCCAATGTAGACTTATTAATGATTCTAGCTGCTCTCGGAGCAGTTTTGATTAATTATGAATCTGAAGGTGCTGCCTTACTCTTAATTTTTGCGGCCGCTGAAGTCTTGGAAGACTATGCGACGGACAAATCAACCAGTGCTATCTCAGAGTTGATGGCACAAGTACCTGAAACGGCCCAAGTATTAAAGGATAACGGTGAAGTCATTACAGTACCCACCAAATATTTGCAAATTGGGGATCAAGTAGTCGTCTCAAAAGGTGCACAAATTCCAATCGATGGCCTCATCGATCGTGCAGGTACCATAAATGAAGCAGCACTTACAGGAGAATCAGTTCCTGTAGATAAAAATCCCAATCAAGAAGTTTTCGCAGGAACAATTAATGAAGGAAATGCATTTTATTTAGAAGTAACTAAATCTGATGACGAAACAGTCTTTTCAAATATTATTCGTATGGTTGAAGAAGCACAAAATAAGCCCTCACGAATTTCGAAATTTATTGACCGCATTGAAAGTAAATATGTAATGACCGTTTTAATTATTGTTCCAATCTTCATTTTTATTCTCTATTCTGGAATAGGTTTAACCTTTGAAGAATCATTTTATCGAGGGATGGTCCTTTTAACTGTCGCGAGTCCTTGTGCACTAGTCGCTTCAGCAACCCCCGCTACCTTAAGTGCTATTAGTAACGGCGCAAAAAATGGTGTCTTGTTTAAAGGTGGCGCGGCTATGGAAGCTCTCAGTACCATGGATACTTTATATACCGATAAAACAGGAACTCTCACCTTTGGAGAATTTCGCGTAATCAATTATGAGTTAGACGACTCTCTCTTAAAAGAAGTCATTTATATGGAACAACAATCCAGTCACCCAATTGGTCGTGCAATTGTAGCAGAGTTTCCCGAACTAGATTTAAATCAAGTCAACCAGCAGGAACCAGTAGAAGAAATCGCTGGGTCAGGGATTAAAAAGGGAGATATTCGAGTTGGTAAACCAAGTGCATTTTCGGAATTTAAGCATTACCAAAACTTCCAGCAGGTCTTAAAAGAAGGAAACACTACTATTTTTGTAGCTAAAGGACAAGATATTGTCGGTTATTTCTCTTTAAGTGATCAAATTCGTCCCCAAGCCGTAAAAGCTGTTGGGAACTTTCAGCAAGAAGGCATCAATGTTTCATTACTAACAGGAGACAATAAAGAAACAGCTGCTAAAGTTGCCCAAACAGTAAATATCGACCATTTTATCGCTTCAATGTTACCAGAAGATAAAATTGAATTCATAGTAAACAGCCAAAACAAAGAAGAAGTCGTTGGCATGATTGGAGACGGTATAAATGATGCACCTGCCCTAGCTAATGCAGACATTGGAATAGCCATGGGTAGCGGTTCTTCAGTCGCCATGGAATCTTCCGATGTCGTTGTCGTAAAAAATGATTTATCCAAGCTCTTTTATAGTTACAAACTCAGTAAAAAATTAAATCAAATTATCATGCAAAATGTCATTTTTTCCATTGCGGTTATCGTCACTCTGATAATCCTAAACATGTTTGGCGTACTTGGATTGCCGCTAGCGGTCTTATTTCACGAAGGATCAACGATTCTAGTCATCCTAAACGGCCTCCGCCTACTAGGCTCAGATCACTCTGATGAAGGGTACAGCGACTCTTATCAAACCGCTTAAAACATCCTTTCCGATAAACAATCCATAATTATACGCAAAAAAAGCTCGAATACTCTGTATATAAAACAGATTATTCGAGCTTTTCGCTTTATTTTAGGTTATATAACTTCAGCTTCATAACCTATCTCTCTAATTTCATTGATGTTACCATCTTCAGAAATTAAATCAGCATCCTAATATATTCTAGCTTTACTTGATTCAAACAGTATCGTTGTCTTTTGAACACCAGTTAAAGTATCAACAGCCTTTGTAATCTTTTGCATACATAAAGGAAAAGTAAGTTTTTCTAGTTGTAATGTTGTATTCTTCATTCATGACATTCCTTGTTTAAGCATAATTATATTGATGACTACTATACTCTTGAAGATGCAGACTTATTACTTAACTTAAGCGGCTTTAACGCGTGATTTTTTCACTTCATAACCTAGATTTTGAATTGCTTTTTCAATCTCTTCAATTGAACTTTCTTCGTCGTTGAAGTTTACTTTTACTCGAGATGCGTTAAACATAACTTTTAGACTGTCTTTATCGATTCCTTTGAGTCCACCTACTGCATTCTCGATTTTTTGTAGACATGATGGACAAGTTAACGTTTCTAATTGAATGTTTGCTTTTTGCATGATACATTCTCCTTTGAATTTTTGTTTTTATTTATGATTTATCTTATTGTCTTATTGACAACTATAGTATAACCGTTATTTTGACATCATGAATTGATCTATATCAAGTTTTTTTAAAAAAGGAACAAGCAGCTGTGTTAGGTGGATCAACAGTCACTTGTTCCTTTTCATTTATAGTCTCTTAGTCTTCATCTTCATCGTGGTAGTCATCATCTTCTAGCGCTTCTTTTCCTAAAAAGGCTTGTAACATCCAGATTTTCGTATCTAAATCATCTTTAAATGCAATCAACGTGTCTTCAAAGGTAAAGTTCTCTTCTTCTTGTGCCAAATGGATGGCACGAATGGTTAATTCACGAGTTTCTCTGAAATCATCGATGATATTATCAACCATTTCTTCGGCTTTTAGATATTTATCTGCTGGGTCTTCTGATAGCATAGAATACTTGACAAGCTCTTTGGTTGTAGAAGCTGGTTTATATCCTGAAGCTAGCAGTTGTTCAGCTAAACGGTCAAACCATTTTTCATTATCATCATATAGTTCCTCAAATTTTTCATGTAAAGTAAAGAAGTGAGGTCCCTTTACATACCAATGATACTGATGTAACTTCACATGTAGTGTGTGAATATTCCCTAAAAGATGGTCTGCAATGGCTGCTGCATTTATTTTCGTATGATGCACATGATCTTTATATTCTTGTTCTTCTTTTAATCTTTCTTGTGGTGTTTTTTCTGACATGATTCATTCCTCCATTATTTTTTTGATTTTTTAAGTAAACCTACGCGGTTTTTACACGCGATCTTTTTACGCCATAACCTAAGTCTTGGATAGCTTTTTCTATGTCTTCAATTGATACAGTGTCATCGAAGTTTACTTTTACACGGCTTGCATTGAACATCACTTTCAAGCTGTCTTTATCCACACCGTTTAAGTTACCAACACCATTTTCGATTTTTTGTAGACATGATGGACAAGTTAACGTTTCTAATTGAATATTTGCTTTTTGCATGATACATTCTCCTTTGAATATTGTTTATATTTTCCTGATTTGTCTTATTTACACTTATAGTATATCGACGATTAAAAGATTTTGAATTGACCTATATCAAGATTCTACTTTTTTTAAGGTTCTTCTTTATTAAAGAACATCCTATCCTAAGCTAAACAGATTGATACTTAAGGACAAAACAATCTAAAAGGAAAAAACCTGATAGACAGTCACAATTGATCGTCTGCCAGGTTGTCCCACTTACTTTGTTTACGCTTCTGTGACGACTGATGCTTCTTTTTCATTAAAATCTTTACTACCTTTTAGGTTGTAACGTAAGAGTCTCATACCATTTACAATAACGACTAGAATACTTGCTTCGTGAACTAACATTCCAATGGACATGTTCATCCATTCTGAAAAGAATACGGCTGATAGCAGGACCAGTACCACCCCAATCGCGATAATAATATTTTGTCTCATATTGCTGACTGTTGATTTCGCTAGACCAATCGCATATTGTAAACGACTCATATCTGAGTTCATTAAGACTAAGTCAGAAGTTTCAATCGCTACATCCGTACCGCTACCCATCGCTACACCAATATCGGCCATAGCAAGTGATGGACTATCATTGACACCGTCTCCTACGAAGGCTACGATTTCACCTTCTGCTTGTAATTCTTTTAAATACGCTGCTTTGTCTTCTGGTAGTAAGTTACCAATCGCATTTGTCAAACCTAATTCTTTCGCAACTAAGTCAACTGTCCCTTGGTTATCACCGGATAGAACAACTAAGTTTTTTACACCTAAGTTTTTCATGGCTTGTAAATCTTCTTTAATGCCTGGGCGGATTTGGTCACGAATACCCATTAAAGCTTTTAATTCACCGTCAACGGCTGTAATAACTAATGAATTTCCACGTTTTTCATAAGTTTCAAAATCTTTACGTGCTTTTGCATTTAATTTCACTTTTTCTTGTTCCATTAATGCAACGTTACCTACTGCCACACGGCTACCGTTTACTTCTGCGACGATTCCGCCACCTTTGACAACGTCTGTGTTATCTACTGGATATAATTCGATATCGCCTAGCTCTGAAAGGACCGCTTTTGCAAGTGGGTGATCAGATTCTCCTTCAACACTTGCTAAATAACTTAATGCCAAGTCTGCATCACCATATGTTTTCGATTCGGCAACTTCTGGATTTCCGACTGTTAATGTCCCTGTTTTATCAAATAAAATCGAGTCAACTTTCGCTAAGTCCTGGAATGTTTCTGAACCTTTGAATAAAATGCCATTCTTCGCACCATTACCGATTCCTGCAACGTTTGATACAGGTACACCGATAACTAGTGCACCCGGGCACCCTAATACAAGAATGGTAATCGCTAGTTCAACATTTTGTGTAAACACCCAAGTTAAGAAGGCTCCGACTAAAACAACTGGTGTATACCATTGTGAGAATTTGTCAATAAAGCGTTCAGCTGCTGATTTTGAGTCCTGTGCTTCCTCGACTAATTCAATAATTTTACCAAATGTCGTATCTTCTCCAACACGGTCTGCACGGATTTGAATGGTTCCATTTTCTAAGATCGTTCCTGCGAACACTTCTGAATCTGTTTCTTTTCGAACCGGATCCGCTTCACCAGTGATTGATGCTTCGTTAATATGACCTTCGCCAATAACAACTGTACCGTCTACTGGTACTTTTCCACCTGTACGAACTTGTAAAATATCCCCTTCATCGACATCCCAAATGTCTACTTCTTCAAATTCACCATTTTCCATTTGTTTAAAGGCAACTTCTGGTGCCATTTCTGTTAATTCTTTGATCGCTGAACGTGTTGAGTTTAATGTGCGTGCTTCTAACCAGCTACCGAACAAGAATAAGAAAGTTACAATTGCAGATTCTTCATAGTTTTGAATCAAGAAAGCACCGATAACAGCGATTGTAACTAAAACATCAATTGATATAACCTTGACCTTTAACGCTTGGTAAGCTTGAATGGCAATTGGTGCCACCCCTAAGATAGATGCGATAATAAATGTTGTATTAAAAACGGCTGCGTTACTAAAACCAAAATGTGCGATAAATCCTATAACGATTAAAATTCCTGAGATAAGTGTAATTTGATTTTTATTGCTTAGTACTTTTTGTTGAAAACCCATTTCTTTCTCCTCCTAATTTGTATTTGTTGACTACAGTATATCCTGTACCCTTTCATTTGAAATTGATCCGAATCAACATTCTTTCGTTAATTTATTTTCTTTGCTGAATACCCAACCTCTTCAATTTTATGAAGAATCTCTTCTTCTGATATTTTATTGTTTTCAAATACCACTCTTGCTTTGCTTCTATCGAATAAAATTTTTATTGTTTCTATTCCCGTTAATTCATTTACACTATCTGTGATTTTTTGCATACAAGATGGACAGGTCAATTTTTCTAATTGCAACGTTATCGTTGTCATCTTCTCTCTCCTTCATCTTTTTTAAGTCATTACTCTGAAGTTTTTTGATTACACAGTTAGTATAAACCGAATGGTTCATTTACGAATTGATTTATATCAAGTTTTTTCATTCATTTAAACATTCGAATAAAAAACCGCTATCCCTTAAGATAGCGATTCTATTTCTTTTATGCACCATGTTCATCTTGTAGAATCTCAAGTTTTTGAAGGACAGTATCTATACTATTGGGATCTAAATTCGAATCATCAAATTCCGCTCCATGCCCTTGAATCAGCATATTTAATTTCGGCTGCAAGCCAGTAATATCATGCGCTGCTTCTGGTATCTCACAGTTATGCGCGACTAACAAAGCGTCTGCTTTTTTGTGAAGCGTATCTAAAGAGTCTAAAGCCATATTAGAATCATCAAATGTTACACCATGGTCTTCCAGTAAAAAATTTAATTTTCCATTTATGTCATTTGCTATATTTTTGTCCATTTCTATAAATCCTCCGCATTTGTATTTTTGTTACATCTACAGTCTACAAGAGATAACCACTGTAATAATTGATGCGTATCAATAAACTGTGTTATTATTAGAAATACTTTGAATGTATAGACACCGTTCTAAAACAAAATTTAAATTTGAATATAACTAAAGATACAATGGTTGAAAATTTAGATGTAAACGGATATACGTACTTTAGGATATTATCGTACAGCGGTGCTCGAAAATCAGAAATACTAGCTCTTAAATGGTCGGATATTGATTTCGATACATCTACCCTCAATATCAACAAAACACTCACTTGGGGCTTAAATAACAAGATTATCGTGCAACCTACGAAGACAGTGAACGGTCGAAGAGTAATTGATATGGATTATGACTCGATGAAGCTTTTAAAGCAGTGGAAGATGTATCAAGCTCAATTCATGCTGAAACTTGGATTTAGTACCAATACACCCGATCAGCATGTTTTTTCGAATACGAGAAATAATTTCTATTCAATTAATGTTCCCAATGACCGTATGAGAAATGTGCAAAAGCGTAATGGACTCAGACAAATTACCGTTCATGGGTTGCGACACACGCATTGTAGTGTCCTCTTCTCTATGGGAGCTTCAATAAAAGATGTTCAGGCTCGCCTAGGACACACAGATATCCAAACAACGATGAATATCTATGCTCACGTTAAAAAAGAAGAAAAGAAAGACACAGCAGATAAGTTTGCGAAGTTTATGGAGAATTAATAATAATAGTTAAAAGAGAGCTCAATTATTGTTACGTGATTAAGTCTCCGATATTTTATATAAATATTAAGTAGTTCATAAAAAGGGAGAAGGGAATATAAAATGGCTAATCTAGGATTTACGTATCTATTCACAAATAATATGAGTGAGACGAAAAAATTTTATTCAGAAATATTAGCATTAGAGCTTATATGGGATGAAGAAGACGATATTGCTTTTAATATAAACAACCATCAGTTATCCATTCAATACCACAAAGACTTTAAGAAAGCTTTTCCTTTGTTTTCCATCCAACCTGGATGGAAAGGTGGGGTGGCACCTAGGACGAGTTGGTCAATAGCATTTGAATCGAATGAGTACAATCAAGTCATTGCTAGATTGCAAAAGGAAAGGGTCAAGACATACCATAGCGTGCCACAATGGGTTGGTTACTGGAGTTTTCCAGTCTTAGATCCAATGAATAATACGATTGAGATAACCTGTAGTGAATATGAGATTAATGGTTGACTTAATTCATCTGTATATAAAAAATATCACTAAAAATAAAACCATTACCCTTTTTCCAGTAGTAATGGTAATGGTTGGTAATGGTTTATAGCAGTTGCAAGAAAAGTTCAGAAATTAAAAAAGGCTTCCTACCAGCGTTTAGAAGCTGTTAGGAAACCTTAGTAAAGCTATAATGGAGTTGAGGGGAGTCGAACCCCTGTCCAGACGCATTGTCACTTCGACGTTTACGTTCATAGTTATATTATTTGGAAGTTTCGCGCCACACACGCCATATAACAGGCGAAGTGCTTTGCTAGTCCGTTTAATCTCTTCTTGAGTCTCCAGACTTAAGACTCAAGCGTATCCCACTTCTAATTTGAGACCCTAGCTAGCACATGGGCGATGCTAGTTCGGATCGCTGTTAGGCTGCTATTACGCAGCTGCTAAAGCAAAATTGTTTTCTTGTTTGTCAGTTAAGTTTAAACTGTGACGTTGTTAATGCAGTCATCACCTGCAGAACGTAGTCCAAGTTCAATCTACGCCTGTCGAATCCAAAACAACCCCGTATTCGAAATGCCTCTCTTGAGGCACTATTATAGTAACACATGTTCGGTTTAAAATCAAGACCTAAGCTTTATTTAAAGCTCTTTTAGAAGGGTTTCTTGCCCACAACTCAATGTTTTCCACGTATCTCTAAAAATTTAATGGAGTTTAGGAGAGTCGAACCCTAGTCCTTTTTATACCGATCTTTATTCTACATTATTTTCTCTAAATTACAAGCAAAAGGGGTTAGTATCTACCAACCCCTTTTTTATGTAACGATTTATTCTTCTAAATCATCGAGCTCTTCTTCATCCACAAAATGACTAACATCGCCATAGCGGTCTAAATGGTAGAAACCATTTGCATAATGAACCGTTGAGACACTAACGTTTAGTAAAGCATCAGGATCATCTAATTCCGGAATTAGGTTTTCAAGAATTAAACGAATCGTTCCTCCGTGAGCCACAATTAAAACATTGTCTCCAGTATCACGGTGTTTGTTCACGACTTTTAAAAGTCCTTTTTCGACGCGGAGCCAAAATTCCATAAAGTCTTCTGCATGTCCATGAGGGTCCAACGCTTTAAAGGCACTCATACGTTCAAATTGGTCTACGTCCCCAAACATCTTATCCGCCGTGTCATAACCTAAGTGCTCTGCAACTTCTCTATAAGCTGTATCGCCATACTCCCCTTCAAACACACCGAAGAAAATTTCACGAAACTCTGGTAATAAAACCATTTCCATTTCAGGATCCGTTTGTTCATTTTCTCCTAAAATTAATTCAGCCGTATCAATCGTCCGTTGCAAATCACTAGTGTAGACAGCGTCAAACTTCACATCTTTTAAACCTTTGCCGCTTCGGCGTACATCTACTTCGCCTGGTTTTGTCAACGGTGTATTGCCCCACCCTTGCATGCGGCCGTAAAAGTTAAAGTAGGTTTCTCCATGTCGGACAAAATAAATTGTAACTCCATCTTTACTCATTTTATGCACCCTTTCCTATATCGCTACCATCATACCAGATTTTAACTCTTTTATTAAATTAAATTCTTCAGAAAAATAAGGTTTCTATCGCTCATTATCATTTAGGGTATAAACAAAAAGCATAGAATCCTCCAATAAAGGAGCCACTATGCTTTCATTTCTTTTATCGGTAACGTTCTTTTAGTGCTCGTTGAATATCGCGCTCTTGGTCTTTACGTTTCAAGGTTTCTCGTTTATCATAACGTTTTTTCCCTCTCGCTAAACCAAGTAACACTTTGGCAACCCCATTTTTAATATATATTTTTAAAGGAATCAATGTATGACCTGCTTGTTGAACAAGACCCAATAAACGATTGAGCTCTTTTCGTTTCAGCAATAATTTTCTTGTTCGTAAAGGATCATGGTTGAACTGATTTCCTTCTTTAAACGGGGCCACGTGCACATTATATAACCATAGCTCATCGCCTCGAAAGCCCGCGAAACCGTCTTGAATATTCACTCGTCCATTACGGATCGATTTGATTTCAGTACCTCGCAAAACGATTCCAGCTTCAACCGTTTCTAAAATCTCATACTCATGTCTCGCTTTTCGGTTCTGAGCGATTGCCGGTTTACGTTCTTTTTTAGTTTTTGACAATACACTCACCTTCCTTGTTTATTATCTTTTTTTATTCTTTTTACGCTGATTTCTTCGATTCTTTCGTTGTTTTTCTGTTTCTCTGTCACGAATTTCAAAATCAACGTTTCTTTCTTTTTTATCTTTTGGAGCATCTTTTTTCTTTTTCTTCTTCTTTTTGTTTTTCTTATTATTGTTCTTTTTGTTATTGTTCTTCTTATTATTCTTTTGTTTATTGTTCTTTTGTTTGTTCTTCTTTTCTGCAGACTCATCGGTCAGTTCAAAGTCAATATCATATTGATCAACATCCACATTAACCAGCTCTACTCGAACTTCTTCTCCGATTCGGAAGGTTTCTCCTGTTCGTTGGCCAATTAAGAGCATACCCTGTTCATTAAACTCATAATAGTCATTTTTCATTGTTGATAAATGAACGAGTCCTTCGACCGCGCCTTCTACTTGAACAAACATTCCGAAGTTCGTAATCGAAGTAATGAGTGCATCAAATTTCTGACCGACTTTATCGACCATGAACTCAGCCATCTTCAAGTCTTCGACTTCACGTTCCGCATCTACTGCACGTCGTTCAGCCATTGAGCTGTACTCTGCGATTTCAGGCAATTGTTTCGACCAATAGTTACGGTCCTTCTTACTGGTTCCGATTTCTTGATAATAGTGAACTAATCGGTGCAAGATTAAGTCTGGATAACGACGAATCGGCGCAGTAAAGTGTGAATAATACTCCGTCGCCAATCCATAATGCCCGAGAGGCACTACATCATAGCGCGCTTGTTGCATTGAACGTAACATCAGCATATTCACTACTTGTTCATAAGGTTCGCCTTCCACTGCATCTAAAATGCCTTGTAAGGTTTTAGGTGAAATATCTTCTTTTTTCCCACGTACTCGAACACCTAAAGCGGAAGCAAATTCAATAAAATTCTGCATTTTCGCTTCATCCGGTTGTTCGTGCACTCGGTATAAAATCGGCAGATCACGTTTTGAAAAGTGAGCCGAAACGGTCTCGTTCGCCGCTAACATAAAGGACTCAATAATGCGCTCGCTTACCCCACGTTCAACAATTTCAATATCTAATGGTTTTCCTTCATTATCCACTTCAAAGTGTAATTCCGTAGAATCAAATGAAATAGCACCATTGTTGACTCGTTTCTTTTCTAAAATATGGTGTAATTCTTCCATCGTTTGCAACATTTCGACTAAATCTTCATGTTGTTCCATCATCGCTAGATCTTCATCCATTAAAATACGATTCACTTCATTATAAGACATCCGACGATATGAACGAAGAACACTCGGATAAATGTCATAATTAACAATTTTTCCGCGAGCATTAATTTCCATATCACAACTCAAAGTTAAACGATCCACATTTGGACTCAATGAACAAATACCATTCGACAATTGTTGCGGCAACATCGGAATTACGCGGTCGATTAAATAAGAACTGGTCCCTCGATCGTAAGCTTCTTCGTCAATCGCTGTTCCTGCTTGTACATAATGAGAAACATCAGCAATATGTACTCCTAAATGGAAATTGCCATTTTCGAGTTTTTCAACTTTGATCGCATCGTCCAAGTCTTTCGCATCTTCACCATCAATCGTGATTATTTTCTGTCCTCGTAAATCCTGACGGCCTTCCATTTCTTCTTCAAGCACTTCGCCCGGAATATCTTCCACTTCTTCAAGGACTTCTTCTGGGAATTCTGGTTCTATGCCGTGTTTATAAGCGATGGATAAAATATCAATGCCCGGATCATCTCGATGCCCAATAATTTTAGTCGCAATTCCTTGTAAATCTTCATTTTTATAACGTGAGAACTGCGTAATTTCAACTAAAATAATTTGCCCATCGACGGGACGTAAACCTTTCATTCCGATTTGAATCGTTAAATGTTTAAGTTTCCGTTCTTCTGGGTGAATATAACCATACACATTGTATTCATTCACCTCATCATCCGTATAAGCGTGAAATTCGCCAACGACTGTTGAAACGCCCCGTTCGATAATTTCGGTGATTTCGCCTTCTGCTGAACGATCTTTCCAAGGTTCTGCTTCTTTTTGTATTTCAATTCGGACCGTATCCCCGTTTAAAGCGGTGTTTGTATCATCCGGTGAAATAAACACATCTTTTTCAAAATCTGGGATACTCACAAAACCAAACCCTCGATCCGTTCCGCTAAATCTTCCGACAAAACTAGGTTCTGCTTCTAACAATTTAAATTGTCCATCTTTTGTGAGAAAAACTCTTTTGTCACGTTCTAAAGAAGCAAGAGCTTTTACCACTTCTTTAAATCCATCCGCATCATTATAGCCTAAGTTGTCACTAACATCGTTGACATAGTAGCTATCTGCTTGATTTTCTTCCATATAATTAATAATCTGTTCTTTTAAATCTGTATTCTTTTTATTCACTACTTACAGACCTCCATTCTACTTGCTTTTATTTTATACATAAAAGCATCGTTTACCTTTCATCATTTTAAGCATTCTTTTCTAAAAATGCGAGTAAATCTTTTTGTGTTTCTTTTCCAGCACGACCTGTTGTAATCACATGTGGTGCGTCTTCGTACCAATGGAAATCAACCGGAGCATTTTCCAGTTTATCTTTAAAGGTATAAGCTTGCTCGGGATTAATCATTTCATCTTGTCCACCTTGGCCGATAAAGACAGGAATGGTTACTTTTGAATATTCTGGTACCATTTTTTCCACATAATCATTAATTTCTTTTAGTCTCCATTCTACTTTTTCCATGACTTCTGGTTTCTTCTCTTCAATCGCTTCCGCAGCCATACCTAATTTTTTCATTTTGAATTGATACCAAACCCAGAAATTCGCTGGCACATTTGAGTCCTCATTCGTCACAACAGGCGAGGAGAAAATGCCATAGCTGTTGACTTCATGCTTTAACATGATATCTGTTGCAACGACGCCCCCTAATGACAGCCCAAAGACTGAGATATCCGTGAATCCATCTTCTTTTAATGTCTGATAAGCTTCTTCACCATCTTTGATCCAATCTTCAATCCCATATTCTAATAAGTCATCAGGATTTTCTAAACCATGTCCTGAAAGAGTTGGCGTTAAAACCGTATAGTTTTCTCGCTCTAATGCGCGCGCGACACTTAAGACATCTGTTGGCGTACCCGTATAAGCGTGAATTAAAATCACTGCTTTTGGACCATTTTTCACATACGTATATTTTTCTTTCTTCACTTTATCCACCTCGTGTTCATTCTCTCCCTCATTTTACAATAGATTGTCCTTCATAACTACTGTTTAGTTTCAACTAAAAAACCTACCTGCCCCTTTAGAATGAAGTTGAAGTTTTAAAATGGACCTTCATTTCCATTCAAGCACGCAGATAGGTTTGAATTTTTATTTTGTTTAGTTCATTTTTATTAAAGCTAAAGATAAAACAAAAAATAAGATTAAACTTACAACCGTCACTTTCAGTAAAAATGCTTCAAATCCTCTTGCTTTCTGTTGAGTAAATAGCTCGCTTCCACCCATAAAAGCATTTGATGAACTTTTCGTCTTTGTCGGTTGGAGGGCAATCACAATAATTGAAAAGATCGCTAAGATTAATATTAAATTCGAAATAATGTCGTACATATACGGGCTCCTCTCTCCATTCTTCACTCTACACAATAACATAAATAAGAGACAAATTCTATCGATTTCACAAATTAACTAAATTTGTATTACACTAAAAAAGACGCTCCTTTATTTACAGAGCGCCTTCCTTTATATTTTATCCTTTTAATTAGCGATCAATGACCTCGCCCGTTGTAGCATCTACCGTAATGTCGTCACCATTTTCAATATCGATTTCGTAAGCTGTGACTCCTTGTTCTTCTTCAAGGGACCATTCTGTAATATAATCGGAGCCGGAATCATCCGCTGCAATTTGCATCGCTTCTTGCGGCGTGATCAGATTATCGAACTCGATAATATAATCTTGGTCGTCATCTTTTTCCGTACTTTGTTCGGTAATTTCACCGGTTTCGGCATTAATTTCTAGGTCGTATTCATTTCCATCGTCCCAACCGGAAATGTCATATTCATAAACTCCACGATCCTCATCAAACTCAATTTCATCAATATTAATATTTTCACCAAAAGTATCATAGAATGTTTGTCGTGCTTGATCTAAAGTAATTGGAAATTCAACATTCAGAATACCATTTGATGTATCCACTGTTTCTTGGTCTGTTTGTCCTGCTGTTTCTTCTTGGCCAGGATCATTTTGACTATTCTCATCTTGATTAGCCTCTTCATCTTGAGGAGTTTCTTCATTTGCTCCTTCATCTGGCGTCTGTGTATCTTCTACAGGATCTTCGGTCATAGGTGTTTCTTCGTTCATTCCATCGCCACAGGCAGCCAAAAGAGCGACGGCCGATAACGAAATAAACCCTAATTGTATTTTCTTAATTATTTCTTTACTCATATCCGTTCCCCTTTTCTTTTTAAAATTAACTCTTCATTTGGTTCCAAGCAAATTTTAGGTGAAAGCTGTTTTTAAGTCAAAACATATACCTTCTAAAAGAGCACAATCAGCGACTTTAGAAGAATTTATTAGACCCTAAAAATATTATGAATCATTTAAAAAACAAAGAAAAACAGCCCACTTACTTTGAGTAAATGGGCTGAGGCTTTGTTATAGCTTTTATTTTATTTTTTTTATTACAGGTTGTAAAATGCGTCTTTACCAGCATATTTTGCTGTATTTCCTAATTGTTCTTCAATTCTTAATAACTGGTTGTATTTTGCAATACGGTCTGTTCTTGAAGCAGAACCTGTCTTAATTTGACCAGCATTTGTAGCTACTGCAATATCAGCAATTGTTGTATCTTCTGTTTCACCTGAACGATGTGAAATCACTGCCGTAAAGCCTGCTTTTTTAGCCATGTCAATTGCAGCAAATGTTTCTGATAAAGTACCAATTTGGTTAACTTTAATTAAGATTGAGTTACTGATGTCTTCTTCGACACCTCTCGCTAGCATTTCAGTGTTCGTTACAAATAAGTCGTCTCCAACTAATTGTACTTTATCACCAAGACGTTCAGTTAATACTTTCCAACCGTCCCAGTCGTTTTCATCCATACCATCTTCAATAGAGATGATTGGGTATTTTTCAACTAATTCTGCTAAATAGTCTACCTGTTCTTCTGCATTACGTTTTGGTGCATCTTCTGTTTCGAATAATGTGTAGTCATAAACACCATCTTCGTAGAATTCTGAAGCCGCAATGTCAAATCCAAGATAAACATCTTCACCAGGCGTTAAACCTGCTTTTTTGATCGCTTCAATGATTGTATCTACAGCGTCTTCAGTTCCTTTAAATTCAGGAGCGAATCCACCTTCGTCACCAACAGCTGTTGTTAAACCACGTTCATCTAAAATAGCTTGTAGTGCGTGGAAAACTTCTGTACCCCAGCGTAAAGCTTCTTTAAATGTTGGCGCACCTGTTGGTAAAATCATGAATTCTTGGAACGCGATTGGTGCACTTGAGTGTGAACCACCGTTTACGATGTTCATCATAGGTACTGGTAATAGTGTACCGCTGAAGCCACCTAGATATTGGTATAAAGGTAGTCCAGAATATTGTGCTGCTGCTTGAGCAACCGCAATAGAAACACCTAAGATTGCGTTAGCACCTACTTTACCTTTATTTGGTGTACCGTCTAATTCGATTAATGCACGGTCAATAGATTCTTGTGCACGAACATCTAAACCAATCATTGCATCTGCAATGGTTGTGTTGACGTTTTCTACTGCTTTTGTAACACCTTTACCTAAGTAACGGTCTTTGTCGCCGTCACGTAATTCAACAGCTTCATGTTCACCCGTTGAAGCTCCAGAAGGAACAATTCCTCGTCCGAAAGCTCCTGATTCTGTATAAACATCAACTTCTACTGTTGGGTTACCACGAGAGTCTAATACTTCGCGTCCTCTTACTTCTGTAATTTTTGGCATTGATTATTCTCCTTGTTTTCTGTATTTAGCTATGCGCATGATTGCGACATAACTGGTACATCAATTCTATTTTATCCTTTATTTCCACTGAATACAAATTCTTTCAAGAAATAAGTTTATTCTTTATTAATTAAGCTTTCTCCAGTCATTTCTTCTGGCTGGTCGACGCCTAATAAGTCAAGCATCGTTGGCGCTACATCCGCTAATTTTCCATCGGTACGTAAAGTGACACCTTTTTTCGTCACAATCAATGGCACAGGAACGGTTGTATGAGCCGTATGCGGTTCTCCTGTTTTGGTGCGAACCGTATCCGCGTTTCCGTGGTCTGCGAAGATGATCGCTGATCCATCTTTTTCTAAAATCGCATCGACTACACGTCCTAAGTTCTCATCTGTTGCTTCCACAGCTTTGATCGTTGGCTCTAGTTTTCCAGAGTGTCCCACCATGTCTGGGTTCGCAAAGTTTAGAATAATCGCGTCGTATTCGTCACCTTCGATGCCTTCAACTAATGCATCCGCTACTTCATAAGCACTCATTTCAGGTTTTAAATCGTAAGTTTCAACGTCAGGAGACGGAATTAAAATACGGTTTTCTCCTGGAAACTCATCATGAATACCGCCATTCATAAAGAAAGTCACATGTGGGAATTTTTCTGTTTCAGCCACACGTACTTGTGAAAGTCCCGCATCAGATAAGACTTGTCCTAAGACATTATCTAAAAGGATCGGTGGGAAAACAACTTCAGCGTTCATCTCATCCGTGTAGTTCGTCATAGTCGCGAATTTTATACCTTCAGGCTTATCTCCAAGGTCAAATTCATCAAAACCTTCTTCCGAAATAGCGCGTGATAATTGAATCGCACGGTCAGGTCGGAAGTTGAAGAAGATAATTGCATCATTGTCTTCGACAGTAGCGACAGGCTCACCATCTTTTTCGACAACAATTGGTTCGATAAACTCATCAAACACTTCTTCTTCATAACTTTCTCGAATCGCTTCTACAGGGTCCTCTACACGTCTGCCTTCGCCATGATAAATCGCATCATAAGCACGTTTAATTCGTGGCCAGCGGTTATCTCGGTCCATTGCATAAAAACGTCCAGTAACAGTTGCGACTTCACCTACTTTTTGTTCAGCTAAGAAACCTTGTAATTCTTGTAGAGAATCTACCGCTGAATCAGGCGCCACATCGCGTCCATCAGTAAAGGCATGGATATAGATTTTTTCTATATTGTTTTTCTTTGCTTCTTTAATCAGCGCATTTAAATGACGTTGATGCGAATGAACGCCCCCATCAGAAACTAAGCCAAGTAAGTGCAAGGCAGAATTATGTTCTTCTACATGATCAAAAGTATCAAGTAGTACTTTGTTTTCTGCAAACTCGCCTTCCTCAATCGCTTTGTCAATTCTGGAAATACTTTGGTAAACGACTCGGCCAGCACCAATATTTGTGTGCCCAACTTCCGAGTTACCCATTTGCCCTTCAGGTAAACCTACCGCTGAACCAGAAGCTTGCATCGTACTATGTGGAAATTCATTCCAATAACGATCAAAGTTCGGTTTATTTGCTTGGTTTACTGCATTTCCTTCGTCATCTTCTCGCCATCCCATCCCGTCAAGGATGATAATAGCAACTGGTGATTTACTCATTATTATTCGCCGCCTCTAGTAATTCTAAAAATGATTCTGGTTCTAAACTTGCACCACCAACGAGTGCTCCATCAATATCGGATTGCTCGAGTAATTCAGCAATATTTTCAGGTTTAACAGAGCCACCATATTGAATACGTACAGCTTGTGCAGTTTCTTCATCATATAGTTTTTCGACAGTGTTACGAACAACAATGATTGTTTCATTCGCTTGTTCCGAAGTGGCTGTTTTACCTGTTCCAATCGCCCAAATAGGTTCATAAGCAATGACAGCTTCTTTAACTTGATCAGCTGTTAACCCATCTAATGCCGTTTCAACTTGTCCTTCAATCCATGATTCTGTTTCTCCAGCTTCACGTTGTTCTAACGTTTCACCGACACAGATGATAGGTAACATATTATTATTGAAAATAGCATGTGCTTTTTTGTTAATTTCTTCATCCGTTTCTCCGAAAATTTCACGTCTTTCAGAGTGACCGATGATCACATAATCTGTCCCTAGATCTGCTAGTGCTTTAGGGCTTGTTTCACCTGTATAAGCACCCTCATCTTCATAGTACGCGTTTTGAGCAGCAACGAGTACATCTGTACCTTCTGTCCACTCGACAAGTTTTTGCGTGAAAATATTTGGTGCACCAACAACAGCGTCCACCACGTCATTCGATGGGACTTGATCTTTAACCGCATTAATGAAATCTTCGGCTTCAGATAATGTTTTATTCATTTTCCAATTTCCTGCAATAATAGGTTTTCTCACAAAATCACCTTTCTAAACATTTTTTCAAAAGAAATATCTATTCTTGTAAATAACTTTCCTTTATTTATCCGAGATCGCAGCAATTCCTGGTAGTTCTTTACCTTCTAAATACTCAAGACTTGCGCCGCCTCCGGTTGAAATATGACTAAAGTCATCTTCATATCCTAATTGTTGCACAGCTGTAGCAGAATCTCCACCACCAACAATTGTTGTTGCATCTTCTAAGTTTGCGAGTAGTTTTGAAATAGCTTCAGTTCCTTTGGCAAAGTTTTCCATTTCAAAGACGCCCATTGGCCCATTCCATACAACTGTTTTTGCGCCTTCTAATTCTTTTTTGAATAACTCAACAGATTTAGGACCAATATCTAAGCCCATTTCATCTGCTGGAATATTTCCTTCCACAACTTGTGAAGGTGAGTCATTGTCAAATTCAGGAGCAACCACAGTGTCCACAGGAAGAATCAGCTTGTCGCCTGCTTTTTCCATAAGTTCTTTCGCTAAATCGACTTTGTCTTCTTCAAGTAAAGAAGTACCTATTTCGCGTCCAAGTGCTTTGTAGAATGTATAAGCCATTCCACCACCAATGATTACTTTATCGGCTACTTTCAAGAGGTTCTCGATAACACCAATCTTATCCGAAACTTTTGCTCCTCCCAAGATCGCAACAAATGGGCGTTCAGGGTTATCAACTGCTCCGCCAATAAAGTCAATTTCTTTTTGGACTAAGAAACCAACCGCGGATTCAATATTTGAAGCAATCCCTACGTTTGAAGCATGTGCACGGTGAGCTGTCCCAAAGGCATCATTAACAAAGACGTCCCCTAGGCTTGCCCAATATTTTCCTAATTCTGGATCATTACCACTTTCTTTTTTGCCTTCTAGGTCTTCAAAACGTGTGTTTTCAAACATTAAGACATCGCCTTCGTCTAATTCATCGATGGCTGATTCGAGTTCTTCACCACGTGTTTCTGGAATAAAAGTAACATCTTTGCCTAAAAGTTCGCTTAAACGTACAGAAACAGGACGTAAAGAATTTTCTTCTTTGTCTTCTTCTGTTTTAATTCGTCCTAAGTGAGAAAAGACAATGACTTTTCCACCTTGTTCAATGATATATTCAAGGGTTGGTAAAGCTGCCTCAATCCGGTTGTCGTTCGTGATTTCACCGTCTTTCATCGGCACGTTGAAGTCTGCACGAACAAGAACTTTTTTGCCTTTTAAATCTAAATCTTTTACTGATTTTTTAGCCATATTTTTCCCTCATTCTATTGATATATTTCTGGTTCATAAGTAAAAAAGCGAGAAGCGCGATCGCTTCCCGCTTTTTAAAAGCTGTCTTTCTATTTTTAACTCTCGATTAGCCAATGTTTGCAAAGTGCTCTAAAGTACGAGCCATGTTTGATACGAATCCATATTCGTTATCATACCATGCAACAGTTTTAACTAATTGTGAACCATCTTTTGCTTCTTGAATTTCAGTTAATGTTGCATCAAATACTGATCCTGCTGGGAAACCAACAATATCTGATGAAACAATTTGGTCTTCATTGTATGCAAATGATTCATTTGAGAATTCTTTCATTTTAGCATTGATGTCTTCAACTGTTGTTTCTTCTTCTAATAGTGTATAGAAGATTGTGTGTGAACCAGTAATTGTTGGAACACGTAATGCTGAACCATCAAGTAAGCCATCGACTTCTGGAATAACTTTACCAATTGCTTTTGCTGCACCAGTTGTAGCCGGGATAATGTTTTGTGCTGCTGCACGCCCACTACGGTATTTACCACTTGGTGAGTCTTGTAAAGCTTGTGTAGCTGTGTAAGCATGAACAGTTACCATGTTTCCAGCTTTAATTGTGTACTCATCGTTTAACACTTTAACAAGTGGTGCTAAACTGTTTGTAGTACATGAAGCAGCTGAAATGATTTCGTCTTCTGCTGTAACTTCGTCTTCGTTAACACCATGAACAATCATTTTAGTGTTGTCAGCAGGCGCTGAAATTAGAACACGTTTTGCACCAGCATCAATATGTGCTTGTGATTTTTCAGCACTTGTATAGAAACCTGTACATTCTAAAACAATGTCAATTCCTAATTCATCCCATGGTAATTTACTTGCATCTGCTTCTTCAAATGCTTTAATTTCTTTACCGTCAACTACAATACTGTCTCCACTTGCTTCAACATCGCCTTGGAAAGTTCCAAATGCAGTATCGTATTTGAATAGATAAGCTAAGTTGTCATTGTCAGTTAAGTCGTTAACTGCAACTACATCTAGATCACTACCTGTTTCTAATAATCGACGTAACATTAAGCGTCCAATACGTCCAAAACCATTAATTGCTACTTTTGTCATAAATGATTTCCTCCTTAAGAAAATCTTTCTTTTTTATTTTAAAGGGTTTCCCCCATTTAAAATCGCTTTTGCTGCTGATCCATCCGTAATTAGCCAAGTATGGGACGGAGCAGTCTTTAAATAAGATTCGATGGCAATAGCTTTTCGCTTACCTCCAGCAACAGTCACAAGATGTTCAATCTTTTCTAATGAAGAAGATTGTAACCCTATATTTGAAAGCTTATAGACAACTTCACCTTCTTTATTGATGAATTCTCCAAAAGCTTCGGCCACTGCTTCTCTTTCGATTAATAAATTGACTGTGCTTTCATCTAATCCTCGGCGCTTGGCCATCTCTATTGGATTACCTATACTGTACAAAATCAGCGAGGCACTTTCAATTAAATCCAATGTATTTTTTATCTCTGGCTCTTTCAATAATTCTTCATAGATTTGTTGATGAACCAGTTCTGGCGCATATAAGCCATGGAATTGACCATCAGTTTGTTGAGCCATTCTTTGGGCAATCGCGTTCGCTTCGATCATCGTATGATCACCGAGGCCACCACGTGCAGGAACAAATAATAATTCTCGATTAATCCCTAAATTTTCATCCATATAATTGGCTACTTCATTTAGAGTTGTTCCACCCATTACGGTGATAATTTGTTTGCCATTTCCCAGCAAACAGTTAATCACATTAATTGTCTCTTGAGCCATTTGTGCCAAGACTTGATAATCTTCTTCAAGATCTCCTGGAATGACTTTACAAGAATGAATATTTAAATGGAGAGCAAGTTCTTTTTCAAGTTGATTCCAATACGTTTGCTCTTCTAATAATTCACCTAGTTTATCAAGCGTTTCAAGACCTTCAGGTGTTAAAGACATCCCCGTTGTTGAAGTAGAAACCAGTCGATGTATTTTTAAAATGTCGACTTCACTTCGTATTAATCGTTCTGTCAATTGAACTTTTTCAGATAATAATCTGCGTCCAATCGGGCCTTCTTTATTAATCACTTTTAAGATCTGATAACGTCTTAATAATAATTCGTAAGCATCAGGAAGTACTTTTTCGATTACTGATAGCATTCTTCACTTCCTCTCGCTTGCTTTACAATAAATAATATAGCACGAGGTGGGACATTTGTCAACCATCTAGTTTTATTACGGGACTTTTTTTGCCCAACACTAGACAGCTCTTGTCTTTAACGTTTTTCTTTCCCACACGTTCTTATTATACTTTCTCTCTATTTATAACACAAAGATTAGCTAGTGAATTTCCATATTTTTTTCATTCATCTTCATTCGTAGCGCATCATCCCTATCCTATACAAATCACTTCTATAAAAATGAAAAAGTCTATCCTCTTTATAGAGAATAGACTTTTGATTTCATTAACCGATACTCTTAGAGTTTTCAATAATTTCATCGATTAAACCATATTCTTTTGCATCTTCTGCAGACATAAAGTTATCACGATCTGTATCACGTTCAATAACTTCAATCGGTTGACCCGTAGCATCTGCAAGAATTTCATTTAATTTTTCACGAGTTCTTAGAATATGACGAGCAGCAATTTCAATTTCTGTTGCTTGTCCTTCTGCCCCACCTAATGGTTGATGAATCATAATCTCAGAGTTAGGTAATGCAAATCGTTTACCTTTTTCACCAGCTGTTGCAAGTAAGCTACCCATAGAAGCAGCCATACCGATAACGATTGTTTGAACATCAGCATTCACGAAGTTCATAGTATCAAAAATAGCCATGCCTGCTGTTACACTACCACCGGGTGAGTTGATATATAAGAAAATATCTTTATCCGGATCTTGGGCATCAAGGAATAATAACTGCGCCACAACTGAGTTAGCGACAGTATCGTCAATTCCTCCACTTAGCATAATAATACGGTCTTTTAATAAACGTGAATAAATATCGTAAGCACGTTCACCACGTGGTGATTGTTCAATAACTGTTGGTACTAAATTCATAAAAATCCTCCTAATTGAGTTCAATTCATTCTTGTTTTAAATTCGAGTTGCTTTTTTGTCACTATTAGAATTATAAAACATTGGTCAATAAAGGTCAAACATTTGAATTCACTTGTTCGCTCTTATCTTAACTTACTATAAGCTCTTCTGCCATTTTTGTGATTTTTCGCATGCGATGATTCACAGCACTTTTAGAAATCGGAGCTTCCGGTATGAGTTCTCCTAATTCTTTTAAACTCGCTTCTGGATTTTCAAGTCGTAATCGCGCAATCTCTTGTGTTTTTTCCGGCAAGGTTTGCAAACCGATTTCTTCATCAATCGTCAGAATTGCTTCAATTTGCTTCGTTGCCGCGTCGACTGTTTTATTTAAATTGGCCTGTTCACAATTGACGAGGCGATTAACTGAATTTCTCATATCACGAACAATCCGCACATCTTCAAACTGAAAGAGCCCGTTATTTGCGCCGATTGTTCCTATAAAATCAGCAATTTTTTCGGCTTCCTTTAAGTAAGTCATATAGCCGCCATTTTTTCTTTCATGCATTTTTGGATTCAATTCAAACATCTCTAACATATCAAAAATATCTTGATTCATCACCCGTGTGCTTGAATGAATTTCTAAATGGTAACTATTCGTTTCGGGACTATTGACCGATCCACGCGCTAAAAACGCACCCCGTAAGTAAGATTGTACTTTTTGTTCATTTTCTTTAATACTTGCTGGTAAGTTTGTTTCCTCAACCATTGTTTCTAAAATATCTAATTCTGATAAAATACGTTTGGCTTCCTTATTTAAGCGAATAAAATAAACGTTGTTTTTATTCAATTTCATACGGCGTCGAACACTAATATCTGCTTTTAAATCAAATAATTTTTTGATTAAAGAATAAACTCGACGAGCAATCGCTGCATTTTCTGTCTGAATGGTCACAAAGACGGCTTGTTTTACAAGGTCTATTGTACCATTCATTCGAATAAGTGCAGCTAATTCTGCTTTCGCATGTTCTGGATGGACTTCAAGCATCGTTAATTCTTTTTTAACATCTGATGCAAATGACATGCCATCAACTCCTCTATCTTTCTTTTTTATTCTCGGTGGTTGAATGAGGCTGCGCGTAAAATTTCTTCCACCACTTTATCCCCATTATGATATACACCAGCGTCGGTAATATTTAAAAAGTTGTTTGAAATAATTAAAGGGACTTTTTCTTGAAGCCCTTTAAAGTTATGTTCTACTTGGTATAAATATTCATCGGTTGAAATTTTTGCGACGTGGTCCTCTGGTACATCCGCATTATTGACTAAGACGGTATCAATAAAGTCTTTTCCTAAATGTTTGCATAGAACATCAACGTGCCCTGCATCACTCATACCTTCCGTCTCGCCCATTTGGGTCATAATGTTCGAAATATAAAGGACCTGTGCCTCTGTTTCTACAATAGCTTGCCCTACTTCGGGGATCATTAAAGTGGGTAAGATACTTGTATACAGAGAACCAGGGCCTAAAACGACCATATCTGCATCTCGAATGGAGGAAACCACTTTTTTAGCTGGTTTCACCGGTAGACCATCATCCGATGTGGTCGACACTGAGACATAATCGATTGTTTTATCCGGACGTGCAATTTGCGACTCCCCCGAGCCTGTCGTTCCATCTGTATAACGCGCGTGCAAGATAAGCGGTTCTTCAGCCGCTGGATAAACATGTCCATCCACATGCATCATTTTTGCTAGTAATTGAATCGCTTGATAAATACTGCCATACATTTCCGAAGTGGCTAAAATAATTAAATTCCCAAGTGAATGGCCATCTAATGTTTTATCTTCGGATTCAAAACGGTATTGAAAAATCTTTCTTTGGACATTCGGAATCTCGCTTAATGAAGCGAGAACATTTCGAATGTCACCTGGTGGCACGGTATTAAACATTTTTCGCAATGCGCCACTACTTCCACCATCATCTGCGACCGTTACAATAGCTGTAACGTCGGCATCTTTTTCTTTTAGACTTTTTAATATAACCGGGAGTCCTGTCCCACCACCGATCACCGTTATTTTGGGTCGGTTTTTCTTTGGTCGATATATTTTCATGAGTTCACCTTAGATTCTTTGACGACATCGATATCCCGATGCGTAATATTTACAGAATAACCATCTGCTTCAATTTGTTTGGCCATTCTTTCAATAAGGGCGACTGAGCGATGATGCCCACCCGTACAGCCGATCGCAATGGTAAGGCTGCTTTTCCCTTCTCGACGATAACCGGGCAAAGAATGTTCGATTAAGTCCATAAAAAGGTTATAAAAATCTTCTGTTTCTGCTTGATTCATGACATAATCATAAACTGGTTGATCCGTACCTCTTAACGCTCTTAATTCATCGTCATAGTATGGATTCGGCAGAAAACGTACGTCCATCACGATATCCGCATCGATCGGCAAGCCATTTTTAAACCCAAAAGAAACAAGTTCCACTCGAAAAGGTTGAGTATCGCTATTCCCGAACTCTTCCATTAGTTGTGTTCTTAATTCTCTTGGTGTTTTATTGGTTGTATCAATATAGACACTTGCTCGCATTCTGATCTTATCTAAAAATTTTCTTTCCGAATGGATCCCATCAATCGTACGTCTTGCTGTTGCTAATGGATGTGAACGTCTCGTTTCTTTATAACGTGAAACTAACTCTTCATCTGTCGCATTTAAAAATAAAATTTTACTTTCAATCGATGTTTTTTCATCGACATATTTTAATGCGTCATAAATTTCTTCGAAGAATAATTGGGATCGTAAATCCATCACTAAAGCCAACTTCTCAAACTTCTGGACATTCTGTACCAGCTTTAAGAATGTTGGAATTAAATTCGGTGGCATATTATCAATACAATAATAGCCCATATCTTCAAAACTCTGAACAGCGACTGTCTTTCCAGCACCACTCATTCCAGTAATTATGACAAGTTCTAATTTGTTTGTCATCGTATTCACTCCATTAAAAACCATATTCTTTGATTTTCCCAGTCTTAATAATAACATACCCGGGCGTGTCATTTCATTATAAACCGCATATTTCTTTAAAACTTCATGATTTTATCTTAATAACAGAAAGACTTGCAACATCTTTTTTAGACGCTGCAAGCCTCCTTCTATTTTTTTATTTTTCTCCAATTAATTGGTTTATCGTTGATTCAAAATCTTGTACTTTTTGTTCGACTGCCGCTTGTGTATCAGCAACCGCTCCAAGATAGAACTTAATTTTTGGTTCTGTTCCTGAAGGGCGTGCAGCAATCCAACTACCATCCTCTAGATAATACTTAAGTACATCGGCGGCACCAAAGGCCATTTCCGACGTCTCCCCGTTTATTTTTTGTCGGGTCCCTTCGAGATAATCTTCCACAACCTCAACACCCACACCTCCAAAGGCATCCGGTGTGTTAGTACGGAGAGATTTCATGAGCCGTTTAATATTTTCTGCCCCCGAAATACCACTCATTGTAATGGAGATAGTCTTTTCTTGGAAGTAACCATATTCTTCAAAGATATTTTGTAAGCCATCATAACAAGTCATCTCTTGCTCTTTATAATAAGCAGCTAATTCTGCTAAGAAAATTAAGGCTTGAATCGCATCTTTATCACGAACGAATGACTCTAACAGGTAACCATAGCTTTCTTCAAAACCAAATAAGAATGTTTTTTCATTGGTTTCTTCATATTCTTTGATTTTTTGCGCAATGAATTTAAAGCCGGTTAAGACATCGACAGTATCGACAGCCCATTTTTCAGCGATTTTCGCAGGAAGCTCACTGGAAACAATCGATTTAATAATCGTTCCGTTCTCTGGTAAACGACCTTGTTTTTCATATGCTTTTAATAAATAATCGACCATTAAAGCAGCAATTTGATTGCCCGTTAGTACTTGATATTCACCATTATCTAAGCGCGTCGCCATGCCTAAACGGTCCGCATCGGGGTCAGTGGCAATCAATACTTCTGCATCAATCTCTTTCCCTAAGGCAATGGCCAATTCAAAAGCCTCTGGATCTTCAGGATTGGGCGATTTAACCGTCGTAAAGTCTGGATCAGGTTGCGCTTGTTCAGGCACTAAAGTCACGTTTTCAAAACCAGCGTTTTCCAATGCTCGTGTTCCAATCATGGTGGCTGTACCATGGAGCGGTGAAAAAACGATATTTAAATCTCGATTACGTGCAATTAAATCTTGGTCAATATTGACTGTCTGTAATTTTTCTAAATACGCTTCGTCAATGTTTTCCCCAACAAGCTCCAGTAATCCTTGTTCTTCAAGGGCTGCTTGGTCCAGAACATCAATTTCTAAAATATTTTCAACCGCGCGAACGTAACGAGTTAATTCATCCGCTTCCGCCGGTGGGAATTGGCCGCCATCTTCTCCATAAACTTTATACCCATTATATTCAGGGGGATTGTGGCTAGCAGTCATCATAATGCCTGCGAAAGTCCCTAAATGACGAACGGCAAAAGAAAGTTCCGGTGTGGTCCGCAAACTTTCAAACAAGTAGGTTTTAATCCCATGGGCACCGAGTGTTTTGGCCGCTTCTAATGAAAACTCTGGCGATTTATGGCGTGAATCATACGCAATAACGACTCCACGTTTTTTTGCCTCTTCTCCTCGTTCTTCAATAAATTGTGCGAGCCCTTCTGTCGCTTGGCGAACCGTATATGTATTCATCCGATTCGTTCCTGCGCCAATCACTCCTCGCATACCCGCAGTTCCAAATTCTAAATTTGTATAAAAAGCATCTTCCAGATCATCTGTCTGCCCTTCCAACGCTTCTAAGTCTTCTCGAAGCTCTTCTTCTAAGTGGTTATAATTCTTCCACGTTTCATATGTATTTTCCCAGCTCATTTTAATCCCTCTCTCTTATTTTATCTTCGCTTTTATTATAACACGTTTGTAAACGGACACCTATTCTTTACCGTTTTCTTTCTCTTTTTGTTTTAATCGCCGTTTTTTATCGAAATTTTTAAATTTTTTCGTGAAATTTCGTTTTTTTCGGCAATGTTATATATGAGGTGGTATTTATGGAAATCATTTTAACTGATACACAAAAAATAGCTGCTGAAATTCCTACACGCTTAGATTTATTACGAGAACTCAATAAGCGAAAAGCTTTCAGCCAAAATGAAGTCTTACAAAAAGAATGGGAACGATTAGAACGCGGCCATGAAGGTGAACAGATTTTACTCGAGTACATTAAACACTATGGCAAAAAACATTGGATTGTCTTGCGAAATATATGGTTCCAATATTTCGGACGTTTTGAATGTGATGTGATTTGATCTTAATCACTTATGCGGGCCTCTATCTTTTTGAAGTAAAAAATTATACAGGGACTTTTGAATTGAAAAATAATGTCGGAGTGGTTAACGGAGAAGCCTCCAGCAAACACCCGATCACTCAAGGACAGAACCTCGTGATCAATTTAAATAAAATGCTGCGAGCGTCTTCTGAATATTTAAAAGTAACAGGGGCAGTCACTTTTGTGGGTGTAGATAATATTGTAAATATCGAAGACGAAGTCGTCGATGTACAAGTAATTAGAAGGAGCGAACTACGGCAATACCTCTGGCAGATCGTTCAAACAGAACAAACGAATAATCATCATCCCATTCATCCCGAACGTATTTTAGATATTTTAGGAAACTACGAGATTCCACACCCTTTTGCACCTGAAAGAACGATCGCTCCAGAGATTTTTAACAAAATCCAAGGAGGTATTTGCTGCTGCAGCTGTCATCAGTTTAATGTAAAAATAACAAAAAAGTATGTGGTATGCCCTTGCGGAATGCATGAGCCACGCGAGGAAGCAATTGTGCGGACAATCTGCGAATATGGAGTGATTCATTATCAAAATAATTTTACAATTCCAAAACTAAATGAATTTTTTGACGAGCAAATTTCACAAGATAATCTTCGGAAGGTTGCCAATAAATATTTTGAAAAAGTGGGCACCTATAAAAACACCGAATATATTACTAAGCCGCTTCCTTTTGCTCGAATTTATTCAGATTTTGGATTCACTACCCCAAAATATACTTATTTATATGGACCTATCGATAGTTCATAAGGACTTTTAAGGTTTGTTTCGTTGAAATCTGTTTTGAGCGAGATATTTTGGATTTGTTTCGCTCTAATCTGTTTTGAGCGGGATATTTTCGATTTGTTTCGCTGTAATCCATTTTGAGCGAGATATTTTGGATTTGTTTCGCTGTAATCTGATTTGAGCGAGATATTCTCAGTTTGTTTCGCTGTAATTCATTTTGAGCGAGATACGCCAATTTGACTTCGTTGACCTTCATTTTGACCAGGATATTCGACAGTTCTCTCTCTAAAATCATAAAAAAACCTAGCAGGCTTATCAAAGGATACTTGATAAAACTGCTAGGTATAATTTATTTGATTAAACTTCTTCTTTTAATGCAAGATCTTCTTTTAGAGATTCGACATATGTATAAGCCGCATCTCCTGCGATCGAGCCGTCACCAACAGCCGTTGCTACTTGACGTAAAACGGTTTGTCGAACATCCCCTACCGCAAAAATTCCTGGAGCGGATGTTTCCATATGATCATCTGTGACAATCCAGCCTTCTTGATCCGTAATTCCTAAATCAAGAAAAGCATCTGAATTCGGCAAGAGTCCGATATAGATAAACACGCCATCTGCTGGCAACTCGGATACTTCACCCGTTTTTACGTTACGTAATTGAAGCGCATCGACATTGTTCTCGCCTTCAATTTCTTCAACGACTGTATCCCAAATGAAGTCTACTTTATCATTATTAAATGCGCGGTCTTGTAAAATTTGTTGTGCACGTAATTCATCACGTCTATGGACGATCGTAACTTTACTTGCAAACTGCGTTAAATACGTTCCTTCTTCAACCGCTGAGTCGCCACCGCCAACTACAACCAATGGACGATCACGGAAAAACGCTCCATCACAAACCGCACAATATGAAACACCGCGACCATTCAATTCATTTTCACCCGGGATACCAATTTTTTTGTGTTCTGCTCCGGTTGCAATCACAATGGTTCGTGCTTTAAATATTTTATTGGAAGTGATAATTTGTTTGTACTCTTTGCCGTCAATAATTTCACGGACGTCGCCAAATGTATACTCCGCGCCAAATTGAGTAGCCCCTTCATACATATTATTTGCTAACTCAGGGCCTTTAATCGATTTAAAACCAGCGTAATTTTCAACTTCAGCCGTGTTAATTAATTGTCCGCCCGGCGCACCACGTTCAATAATTAATGTGGATAAGTCTGAACGAGAGGTATATAATGCTGCAGTCATTCCGCCAGGTCCGGAACCAATGACAATGACATCATAAATTTTATCTTGAATTTCTTTTCCCATTATAATCTTCCTTACTTTTAAACATATTCTTGATCATCTGTCGTATTATAGAGACTTTTTGTTCATTTAGCCAACCATTTGTTTACTCCGCTTTTCCTTCGCGACGCATCAATTCTAAGACTGTTTCAGAAACATCGGCCTCTTCATAAGCGACTTTGTAAATCGCTTCTGTAATCGGCATATCGATGCCACATTCTTCAGCTAATTCTTTAGCAGCAATCACTGTAGACAACCCTTCAATGGCCATTCCAATTTTTTCTTGAATTTCATCTAAACTGAAGCCTTTGCCAATCAGTTTACCGGCTTGCCAGTTTCTAGAATGAGGACTCGTACAAGTAACAATTAAATCCCCAACACCACTTAACCCCATAAAAGTTTGTGGTTCTGCGCCTAACTGCATGCCTAATCTCGAAATTTCGGCCAAACCACGGGTCACCAGTGCGGCCATCGCATTGTCACCAAAACCTAAACCCTTCAACGCGCCTGCACCGACCGCTATAATATTTTTTAATGCCGCACCTAGTTCGACACCAGTAATATCTTGATTACGATAAACTCGGAAATAATCATTCATAAATAAATGTTGGACTTTTCGAGCGATTTCTTCGTTTTCACTCGCTGAAGTGATACTGGTCAAATCCTGAACCGCGACTTCTTCTGCATGGCTTGGACCCGATAAGGCGACAATCCCTGTTCGTTTTTCAGGAGCAATTTCTTCAGCTAAAATAGTAGAAATCCGTTGATGCGTTCCTTGTTCTAATCCTTTTGAAGCATGAACAATGATTTTTGGTTCTTTAATGATTTCGTTTAAGTTCTTCGCGAGAGCTCGAATACCACTTGTTGGAATAACGATAACGATGATATCTCGTTCCGAAACAACTTCTTCTAAATCTGTCGTTGCTGTTATCGTTTCAGGAATTTCGATATTTTTAAGATATTTTGAGTTTGTATGATTTTGATTAATTTCAGCAACAATCTTCGCGTCACTCGGACGTGTCCATAGTTTAACATCCTGTCCATTTTCTGCCAAAACTTTTGCCAGAGCAGTTCCCCACGAACCTGCGCCTAAAATGGCTACTTTTTCTTGTTTTACATTATTCACAAAAATATCCTCCTCGTATAATAACCAAAACGACTCGATCCATTATTTTTTATTGCGCTCATGATAAGCTTCTTTTTTTCGTGCAAATTCAATTTCATATTGAATCCCATCCGTATAATAAGGGGGTTGCGGATATTTATAACGGCGTTGATAAATAATGATTCCCATGCCAATCCCAATCAGAATCACGGAAACAATTTGAGAAACACGCATAGGTCCTAAATATAAACTATCTGTCCGCATGCCTTCAATAAAGAAACGGCCTACTCCATACCAAATTAAATAACCAGCAGTAATTTCTCCTCGTAATAAGAGCTTTTCTCGCTTTCGCAGAATGAATAAAAGAATAACGCCGAGCAGATTCCATACCGACTCATATAAAAACGCCGGATGATAGTAAGCTCCGTTAATATTCATCTGCTCGATGATGAATTCTGGCAACATTAATTTTTCTAAAAATTGACGACTAACTTCGCCACCGTGAGCTTCTTGGTTAATGAAATTGCCCCAACGACCAATCGCTTGTGCTAGCAATACATGCGGCGCTAAGATGTCTGTCATCAATAATAAAGGGACGTTTTCTTTTTTAGAACGATAATAAACCACGAGAAGGCCTGCAATAATCCCACCATAAATGGCTAGGCCTCCCTCCCAAATATAAAAGATTCGAATTGGATCGCTTAAATAAAAGTCTAACTCAAATAGCACATAATATAAACGAGCGCCAATGATCCCTATTGGAAGCGTCCAAAAAGCAGTATCAACGATAAAATCTTCCGATATACCTCTCTTTTCCCCTTCATGAATCGTTAAATAAATCGCCAATATCATTCCCGCTACAATAATCAAACCGTACCAGTTAACAGAAATCGGTCCAAGTTCAAAGGCTATCGGATCAATAGCCATTACATTAAAATTCATTTTTTACACCTTCTACATTTTTAATATTTAAAACACAATGACTATATGTCTAAACTTCCGTCCCATCATCTTTATTCTGTTCAATCAAGCGTGTTAAATTCTGTTCAAATTGAGCTGTTGCATCATATCCCATACGCTTCGCGCGAATGTTCATAGCGGCCACTTCAATAATAGTCGCTAAATTTCGTCCAACTCGTACAGGAATATGTAGTAACGGCAAGTCAACGTTAAAGAATCTCATCGATTCGACTTTATTGCCTAAGCGATCGAACGAATGATTTTTATCCCATTGTTTTAAATCGATCACCATATCAATAACCGTCGATTCACGAACCGAACCGACACCGAACATGTTTAAGATGTCAATCACGCCTACTCCTCGGATTTCAATGAGATGGCGTAAAATTTCTGGAGCTTCTCCAATAATCCGGCTTTCATCCATCATATATAATTCTACACGGTCATCCGCCACTAAACGATGCCCTCTTTGAATCAATTCCAACGCTGTTTCAGATTTACCAATACCGGATTCGCCCATAATCAACACGCCCATCCCGTAGATTTCCACTAAAACGCCGTGCTGATCTCTTCTTTCCGATAAATGTTGTTCCAAATAATTCATCACATTCGCAGAAAGACGTGTCGTATTTCGTTCAGAAACTAAAACTGGAATCCCTCTATTCGTCGCGGCTTCTAATAATTCTTCAGGGACTTCAAGCCCTCGTGAAATTAAAAATACCGGCGTCTCTGGGTCACATAAACGTCTTACAATAATCTTGCGTTCATCAATCGTCATCCGATTTAAAAAAGAGACTTCCGTTTTCCCTAACAATTGAACGCGGTTTTGCGGGTAATAATCAAAATAGCCTGTCAATTCTAGCGCTGGACGCGAAAGATCACTCACTTTAATTTGACGGTCTAAAAAATTTTCACCGGCTGCAACTTTTACGTAAGGCATGTCTTCAAGTAACTCTTGAACAGTTACCGTATTCGTATTCAAAAAAGCTCACCTCATAAGTTTATTTGTTCATTTTTTATATTTTTATTTCGTTTTTAAAATTCTTACAATAAGTATAATAATAGCATAACTCATAGCAACTTGCGAACCTCATTTTGGATCAATAAACATAAAAAAACTGCCTTATTCTACTAAAATAAGACAGTCTCCTTTTGGTTATACGTCTTTTGTGACTAAGGAATTCACTAAGGATAAAATCAGTGAAACGAAAATCGCTTGTCCAAAAGAACTGATAAAGAAGCCAGATACTAAATAACCTGTTAGCCAAATCATCAGTCCATTAATCACAAAGTAAAATAATCCTAATGTGAGTAAAGTGACGGGTAAAGAAAGGATAGAAACAATCGGTCTTACCAAGCCATTCAATAAGCTTAATATCACCGCAGCTAACACCGCTGTCGTCCATGTGTCTACCCTAAATCCATCTAAAAAGTTTGCAAGGACTAAAAAGATGACGGTATTTAGTACAATTCTTTGCCACCATTTCATATTAAAAATCACTCCAATCTTCTTCTTCAATATCTTCTACTGTTGAAGAAGGCTGTTCGTCAACACTCTGTGACCACTCAACATCTTTTTCTGGCTGTTTTCGGCGGTCTCTTTTTGCTGATTTCTTATGATAGAGTCTTTCATCTCTATCTTCATCTTTGGGTGCTTTCGGTATTAAAATAGCGCCCACTATATAAAGAGGAATCACTGGAAACGGACTGAAAAACATTAAAAGTGCTGCTCCAATCCGGATTAAAGTCGGATCTACTTGGAAATATTCTCCAATACCAGCAAGTACTCCAGCGACCACGACATCGTCTCTCGATCTAGTTAATCTCATACCGATTCCTCCTTTCTCTTAAAAGTACTTCCAAAATTTTCTTTATATTTCTAACATTTACCTTATACAAACGTTG